>CBFGOS010000032.1:0-13319 GCA_965650425.1 uncultured Lysobacter sp.
CTGCTGGTGCTGCTGGAGGACATCTGTACGCGGTGGCGCATTCCGCGCTCGCAGGTCATTGGACATTCCGACATGGCGCCGACCCGCAAGGTCGATCCGGGCCCGCTGTTTCCCTGGAAGCGGCTGGCCGAGGCGGGATTCGGCGTGTGGCCGGCGGAGGACTCGCCCCAGCCCCCTCCGGGCTTTGACCCGTGGCTGGCCCTTCGCGCCATCGGCTACCCGCTGGATGACCCCGCCGCCACCGTGCGGGCCTTCCACCACCGCTTCCGCGCCAGCGAAGGCACCGAACTGGATGCCGAGGACCTGCGCATCCTGCATGCCTTGACCCGACCCCCGGTCGCGCCCATGCCTGCCGGGGCGTCCGAAGATGACGGGGCATAAGCCCGGCGCTTGGGCCGGCATCCCCAGGTCAAGCCGTCGGGGCGCACCGGGCGCCCACCCGCCCCATTTCCGCTGGCTGGCGACGTTCGACAGGTGCCCCTGCCGGTCAAGGCCACCAGGCGACGGCCTGCCCCTGCAAGGACGCATGTCCCCTGCCGGACATTTCCGGCTCGCGGCCGGTTCGTGCGAAAATTGAGGTTTGGCCCCGTAGCTCAGCTGGATAGAGCGGTCCCCTCCTAAGGGACAGGTCGCACGTTCGAATCGTGTCGGGGCCGCCAACACCCTCCGCGCCCGCCCTCCGGCTGGCGCCACGACGCATGGAGCCTGCAATGACCCACCCCGTCCTCGCCGCACTTGGCCTTGGTGCCACCGAATCCGGCACCTTCCTCGGCAACGGTGAATGGTCCAAGACCAGCGACGCCGGCGTCCTGGAGCCGATCAACCCGACCACCGGCGAGGTGCTGGGCAAGGTGCTGGCGTCGTCGCAGGCCGATTACGACCTGATCATCGAGCGCGCCCAGGCCGCCTTCAAGGTGTGGCGCACCACGCCGGCCCCGCGCCGGGGCGAGGCCATCCGCCTGTGCGCCGACGCGCTGCGCAAGCACAAGGACGCCCTGGGTTCGCTGGTCGCGCTGGAAATGGGCAAGTCCAAGCCGGAAGGCGATGGCGAAGTGCAGGAAATGATCGACATCGGCGAGTTCGCCGTGGGCCTGTCGCGCCAGCTGTACGGCCTGACCATGCACTCCGAGCGTCCGGGCCACCGCATGTACGAGCAGTGGCACCCGATCGGCATCGTCGGCGTGATCTCGGCGTTCAACTTCCCGGTGGCGGTGTGGGCGTGGAACTCGTTCGTCGCCGCGATCTGCGGTGACATCACCGTGTGGAAGCCCTCGCCCAAGACCCCGCTGTCGGCGATTGCCTCGATGAAGATCTGCAACGAGGCGCTGAAGGCCGGCGGCTTCCCGGACATCTTCTTCCTGTTCAACGACGCCGGCAGCGACCTGGCGCAGCAGTTCGTGGACGACAAGCGCGTGGGGCTGGTCAGCTTCACCGGCAGCACCAAGGTCGGCCGCATGGTCGGCGAGCGCGTGGCGCGCCGCATGGGCCGTTCGCTGCTGGAGCTGGGCGGCAACAACGCGATCATCGTCGACCCGACGGCCGACCTGAAGCTGGCGATCCCGGCCATCGTGTTCGGCGCCGTCGGCACCGCCGGCCAGCGCTGCACCACCACCCGCCGCCTTTTCGTGCACGAGTCCATCTACAACGACGTGCTGGGCAAGCTGGTCACCGCCTACAAGCAGGTGGAGAAGAAGATCGGCGACCCGACCAACCCCGAGAACCTGATGGGCCCGCTCAACAGCCGTGACGGCGTCAACGCCTACCTGGACGCCGTCGAGAAGGCCAAGGCCGCTGGCGGCAAGGTCGAGACCGGCGGTGCCGCGATCGAGGGCAAGGGCAACTTCGTGCTGCCGACGATTGTCACCGGCCTGACCAACGACGCCGAGATCGTGCAGCACGAGACGTTCGCGCCGATCCTGTACGTGATGAAGTACAGCACGCTGGACGAAGCCATCGAGCTGCAGAACGCGGTGCCGCAGGGCCTGTCGTCGTCGATCTTCACCACCAACCTCAAGGCGGCCGAGGCGTTCCTGGCAGCCTCGGGCAGCGACTGCGGCATCGCCAACGTCAACATCGGCACCAGCGGCGCGGAAATCGGCGGCGCCTTCGGTGGCGAGAAGGAAACCGGTGGTGGCCGTGAGTCGGGCTCGGATGCGTGGAAGGCCTACATGCGCCGCCAGACCAACACCATCAACTACTCCGACTCGCTGCCGCTGGCCCAGGGCATCAAGTTCGACCTGTAAGCGATGTACGGACTCGCGCGCCCCTTCCTGTTCCGCCAAGACGCCGAGACCGCGCATGGGCTCGGTCTCAAGGCGCTGGACCTGGCATACCGCACCGGGCTCAACCCGCTGGTGGCGCGCCGACCCGAGCCGCTACCCACCAAGGCGTTCGGCCTGACGTTCCCCAACCCGGTCGGCCTGGCCGCCGGGCTGGACAAGAACGGCGAGCACATCGACGCGCTGCTGGCGCTGGGTTTCGGCTTCGTCGAGATCGGCACGGTCACGCCGCGTGCGCAGCCGGGCAATCCCAAGCCGCGCATGTTCCGCATCCCGGAGCATCGCGCGGTGATCAACCGCCTGGGCTTCAATAATGGCGGTGTGGACGCGCTGGTACGCAACGTGGAGAAGGCCCAGCGCCGCCACGGGCTGCTGGGCATCAACATCGGCAAGAACAAGGACACGCCCAACGAGGCGGCTGCGGGCGACTACATGTACTGCCTGTCACGGGTGTACCCGCTGGCGGATTACGTGACGGTCAACATCTCCTCGCCCAACACCGCCGGCCTGCGCGAATTGCAGGAAGAACAGGCGTTGCGTGAACTGGTGAGCATCCTGCGCGAAGAGCAGGAGCGCTTGGCCGGCAAGCACGGCAAGCGCGTGCCGATGCTGGTCAAGGTGGCGCCGGACCTGAGCGACAGCGACATCGACGCGGTGGCGCGGGTATTGGCCGACCTGGAGGTGGACGGCGTGATCGCCACCAACACCACCATCTCGCGCGTGGGCGTGGAGGACTCGCCTCTGGCCGCCGAACAGGGTGGCCTGTCAGGCGAGCCGCTGCTGGGACCGTCGACCGCGGTGCTGCGGAAGCTGCGAACGCGCCTGCCCGAGTCCATCCCGCTGGTGGGCGTCGGCGGGATTCTGTCCGGTGCCGATGCGGTGACCAAGATGGCGGCCGGCGCGACGCTGGTGCAGTGCTACTCCGGGCTCGTCTATCGCGGTCCGGCGCTGGTGGCCGAGTGCGTGGAGGCGATCCGTCGCCGCAAGCACGCGCCAGCCACTGGCATCGCCAACGCGAGCGCGTAAAGTCCCCGCATGACCGACGCTTTCCGCATCGTCCGCGATGCCTCCTTGCGCGAGCGCAACACCTTCGGCGTGGAGGCGGTGGCCCCGTGGCTTGTGGAAGTGGCCGATGCGGCGCAGCTGCCCGAGGTGCTGCAGCGTCCGGAGTTGGCTGACGGCCTCGCGCTGGTACTGGGCGGTGGCAGCAACCTGTTGTTCGCGGGCAATCCCGACGGCGCCGTGCTGGCGCTCACCGGGCAACGCGTGACCGTCCTGGAAAACGGCGACACGGCCATCGTCCGCGCCGACGCGGGCGTGCAGTGGCACGGCTTCGTCATGCGCACGCTGTCGATGGGGCTGTGCGGTCTGGAAAACCTGGCGCTGATTCCCGGTACCGTCGGTGCTGCGCCCATCCAGAACATCGGTGCCTACGGGGTGGAAGTGCGCGAGTTCGTGCATGCGGTCGAGGCCTTCGAACCGGCGACCGGGGGCATGCATCGATTCAGTGCGGATGAGTGCCGTTTCGCGTATCGGGATAGCCTGTTCAAGCACGCACCAGACCGTTACCTGGTGACGTCGGTTGAGTTCGCCCTGCCCCACCATGCGGCATTGCGACTGGACTATGCGGGTATCGCCGAGGAATTGGCGGCAATGGGTGTTACTGCCCCCACCGCACAATCCGTTGCCGACGCGGTCATCGCCATCCGCCGCAGCAAGCTGCCGGACCCCACGGTGCTGGGTAATGCGGGCAGTTTCTTCAAGAATCCCATCGTGCCGGCGGCGCAGGCCGAGGCACTCAAGGCACAGCATCAAGGCCTGCCGATGTTCCGCGGCAGCAGCGACGACACGCGCAAGCTGTCGGCGGCTTGGCTGATCGACCAGTGTGGCTGGAAGGGCTACCGCGACGGCGATGCCGGCGTCGCGCCTACGCATGCCCTGGTACTGGTGAACCACGGCCGGGCCACGGGTGCGCAACTGCTGGATCTCGCCCGGCGCATCGCCGCTTCGGTGCACGAGCGCTTCGGCGTGACCATCGAACCAGAGCCACGGGTGATCGGCGCGACGTGGTGAAGGGGCCTGTCAACCCGCACCTGCGCGCCGCGCTGCTGATGATGGGCAGCACGGTGTTCTTCGGGTTGATGGCGGTCGCAATCCGGCTGGCTTCGCAGACGCTGCACACGTTCGAGATCGCGTTTTTTCGTAATTTCTTCGGGGTGATTGCCGCGTTGCCGCTGCTGCTGCGACACGGACCCGACCTGCTGCGCACCACGCAACTGCCGCGCTACCTGTTTCGCTGCGTGATTGGCGTGATGTCGATGTTCTGCGGGTTCTGGGCCATTGGCCACTTGCCGCTGGCGCAGGCGGTGTCGTTGTCCTATTCGACGCCATTGTTCGTGACCATTGCGGCGGTATTGATGCTGGGCGAGCAGGTCCGCGCGCGCCGCTGGGCCGCGGTGGTACTGGGGTTCGTCGGCGTGCTGGTCATCGTGCGTCCGGGCAGCGCCAGTTTCACGGGCGGCACGCTGATCGCGCTCTCCGCGGCCGTACTGAGTGGACTGGTCTCGATCCAGATAAAACAGCTTTCGCGTACGGAGCCGGCCGACCGCATCGTGCTGTGGACGACGCTGCTGTGGGTGCCCATGTCCCTGGGCCCCGCGCTGTTTGTCTGGGAATGGCCGCGCGGCATCACGTGGCTGTGGGTCGCGGCAGCCGGAGGGCTTGGCACGGGCGGGCACATGTTGTGGACGCGCGCGCTCAAGCTCGGCGACGTTTCGGCGCTGACGCCCATCAGCTTCATGCAACTGCCCATTGTGGCGACGCTGGGCTACCTGCTGTTCGACGAACAGGTGGATCGATGGACCGCCTTGGGCGCCGGCATCATCTTCGCCGCCAACGCCTACATTGCGCACCGTGAAGCGCAACTGGCACGGCGCTCCGCGACCAGCGCGCCGATCCAGGCGGCCAAACCCGGCGAGTAATCCGCAAGTCGGCCCTACTGTCGCCGTGCCTGCGCGATCGGGCCGCCACGTGCGTCGATAGCCGCTTGCCACACCCGCAGCAGGTTGCCACCCCACAGCTTCGCGATTTCATCTTCGCGGAACCCCGCACTTCGCAGGGCGGCGGTGACGTTGACGGTCTCGCCTGCGTGCATCCAACCGGTGATCCCACCGCCACCATCGAAATCGGACGCAATGCCAACGTGATCGATCCCCGCCACGGCCACCATGTGCCGGATGTGCGCAATGTAATCATTCAGGGTCGCGAGCGGGTGCTCGCGTTCGATGCGGATCAGGCCTTCGAGCATCGCAGGGAGCTGGTCGTGCTTGTCGCTGTCGTACTCGGCGTCGCCCGCAAGGCGTGCGACGTCCCGCTGCAAGGCCTGCTCGGCGGACTTACGTGCCGGGTCAAGCTTGAGGAATTCCTTGTACGCAACGGCCTGCACCACCCCGCCGTTATCGGCGATGGCGCGGAGCAGGTCGTCAGGCAGGTTGCGCGGATGATCCACCAGCGCCCGCGCCGACGAATGGGAGGCAACGACGGGCGCCCTCGAAACGGCAAGGGCATTGCGAACGCACTGGTCCGAACCGTGGGAGACATCCACCAGCATCCCCAGGGCGTTCGCCCGCGCAACCGCCGCCCGGCCGAACGCCGTCATGCCTGCATCGCCCGGGCTGTTGTGCGCCGGCTCGCCGGCCTGCACGTTGGGCATTGAACTGGAACACAGGTCGTTGTTGCCCACGTGGACCAGGCCAAGGTACCTGGCCCCTCGTGCAAAGGCGCGATCAAGGTTGGCGAGATCGTGGCCCAGTGAGTAGCCATTCTCGATGCCGATCATGGCCGACAGCAGTCCCTGCTCCCGGTTTCCCGCGACGTCGGCAGGTACCAGTGCAGGACGTATCTGGCCGCGATTGCGCTCGAGCAGCATGGCGATGGCCGAGTATTTCCGCTCCGCCTGCGCCACGGCGTTGGCGAAACCTGCGTCAGTCAGCGGCCCCTGCCCCACGTAGACGATGAAGAAAGCGGCATCCAGTCCGCCCTGTCGCATCTTCCGCAGGTCCACCTGAAGCACGCTATCGCCGCCTGCATCGAAGCGCGGAACGCGCATGAAGTCGGCAGGAATGTCGACGTGGCTGTCAACGGTGGGGAAGCCCGGCGCGGAACGTGGCGCATGGGTGGCGCATGCCGCCAGGACCAGCGTGAACAAGGGGAGCAGCAAGGAGCGGCGATGCGTCATGGCGACTTCCAATCGTTGGCAGGCCGTTCCCCGGCCATCATCTCATCGAGGGTTTGTCGTCGGCGCACGACGGCGTAGCGCCCCGCATCCACGAATACCTCCGCAGGCAACGGACGCGAGTTGTAGTTCGATGCCATTGAAGCGCCGTAGGCGCCCGAGGACAGGATTGCCACGAGCTGTCCGGCACGGCACTGGGGCAGCATCCGAGCCGTGGCGAACGTGTCGCCGGTCTCGCAAACGGGACCAACCACGTCGTAGGCAATCCGCTCGTCCGAACCCGAGTCGCCGTGTGGCAACGGAACGATGTCATGCCAGGCTTCGTAAAGGCTGGGCCGCAGCAGATCGTTCATGGCGGCGTCGAGCACGAGGAAGCGGCGCGCGTCGCCGTGCTTTTCCAGCACCACGCGCGACAGCAGGAGCCCCGATTCGGCTACCAGCCATCGACCGGGCTCCACCAGTATCCGCCCGTCGAACCAGCCCAGTGCGTGGCGGATGGCGGCTGCGTACTCGCCGGCGCTGGGTGCCTTCTCACCCTCGCGATAGCGCACGCCCAACCCACCACCGACGTCAATGCAAGCCAGGTCGGAGCCTGCGGACAGCAGCTCACGGGCGAACTGGGCCATGCGCGCGAGGGCCTCGTGCAGCGGTTCCAGTGAAAGCAACTGCGAACCAATATGCATGTGCAGGCCATCGAGCTTGACGTCAGGCCAGCGCTCCGCGGACCCGAACCATGTCCGCGCCTCGTTGATGGACACTCCGAACTTGTTCTCGGCCCGTCCGGTGGAAATCTTGGCGTGGGTCATGGCATCCACGTCCGGATTGATCCGGACCGAGGCCCGGGCCACGGTACCGCGTCGTTTGGCGACGACCTGCAGCGTCTCCAGCTCCGCCAACGACTCGACGTTGAAGCGCGCAACGCCCGCGTCGAGCGCCATTCCGATCTCCGCGACCGATTTACCCACGCCGGAGAACACGATCCGGTGGGCAGGAATACCTGCACGCAGCGCTCGCGCCAGCTCGCCACCCGAGACAATGTCAGCCCCCGCGCCTTCGGATGCCAACAGCTCCAGGACCGCGCGGTTGCCGTTTGCCTTCAACGCATAGCAGATCCCGGCGTCCATGCCCTCCAGGGCGCGCTGCAGCGCGCGGAACCTGTCACGGATGGCATTGGGCGAGTAGACGTAAAGCGGCGTGCCCTCGCGGTCGGCCAGTGCAGCCAGGTCGACACCGCCGAACACCCCTTCCTGCGCAATTGCGTCCAGTTCCACCATGCGTCACTCGTGGCGAGCGGCGGCCCTTCCCAGGGCCACCGCACACCTTCCCCTTAGAAGTTGTAGGTCACGACGAGCTGCGCATACCGCGGCGACTGCCAGCGCGTGCCGGTGCCGAAGTACGGACGTTGCGTGCCCGGGCTGGCCTCGTAGCGGCCACGCACGTTCACCACCTCCTGGTCATTCAGCAGGTTGAACACCGACAGCCTGACCTTCAGATCCATGTCCGGCACCGGGAGGGCCCAAGTGACGTTGGCACCCAGGTTGTAGGTCCACGGCATCCGACCGAAGGCACCGCGCGGGCTGTACTCGTACACACGCTGTTGCCAGGGGCCGGAGCAGTTCTGCACGCACAGCCAGCCCGTTCCGCCACCGCTGCCCTCGCTGGTGTAGCTGGCCACGGCGAAGTTCTCGTCCGGCCAGGTCACGCCGAAAGCCGTGATCGGGCCACCGGACAGCGCCGTCAAGGTGGAACCGAACGACCACATTTCGTTGAGCTTGTAGTTGCCACGGAGCTTGATCTGGTGGCGGTGGTCGTTGAACAGGTCGCCATAGCGCTGGTTGTTGGCGGGGTGGTCCCAATGCTGGACCATGCCGGTGTCGCCATAGTTGGTGTCGGAGTTGACCGGGCCTTCGTGGTTGCCCTCCGACTTGGACCAGAGGTACGACGCGTTGAACGACCAGTGATCGTCCCACGCGCGATCGATCTGGAACTCGACCGACTTGTAGGTGCGCTTGGGTTCGAAGTAGCCAATGACGCGGTTGCTACCCACGGTCATGTAACCCTCCTTCGAGGTGTCGATCGTCACCCAGCCATCCTGGGCACAGCCCATGGCCTGGGTGCCCCACAGGGTCAGCTTGTCGCCGGGGTTGGCGATGGGCCACAACGCGCCGTGGCGCTGGCCGCACAAGGCATTGATGCGAATGTCGTCCAGCGCGCCCTTCATGCGCCGGTAGGTGGCGTTCACGCCCCACGACCAGGTCGGGCTGATCATGCTCTGGAACCCGAGGATCGCCTCATCCTGGTACACCGCCTCCAGGTCCCGGTCCACGCTCTGGCGCAGGTCGCCCACCGACACGTTGTACTGGTCGTCGATACCGCCAATCTGCGGCCCGATGATGGGCGCCATGTAGGTGCCGCCCGCAATGGGGTTCTGGGTGGCCTGCCAGCCATTGAGCACGTAATACGTGCGCTCGTCGGTGAGGCCGCCGGCAAACGTGTAGTTGATGTTGTTGGTGACCGGCAGGTAGTAGCGGCCCAGGTTGCCGAACAACTTCGTCGAGCCGTCGCCCTTCATGTCCCAGGAGAACCCGAGGCGCGGCGAGACCAGGTTGTCCATGTCGATGAAGCTGCTGCCGGTGGCCGTCTTGTTGGTGAAGCTGTCCACGCGCACGCCCAGGTTGAGCAGCAGCGACGGCGTCACGTTCCAGTTGTCCTCCACGTACCAGGCATTGGCGACGGTCTCGAACTCGCCACCGTCGATCCGTCGACGCCCCATCAGGTAGGCCGTCGTTCCGAGCGGAATGGTGGCACCGTTGGACAGGGTCATGCCCGGGGTGGTGACGCCGTAAACCGTGTACTGGATGCCGTCGCCCGGATAGAACGAGGTGCGATCCGTGGTCATCACCTCACGGTCGACGCCGAAGCGGAGGAAGTGGTCGCCCAACGCCCATTCGAAATCCAGCCGGCCTACCTGGCGCTTGTCCTCATGGTCCACGATCGAGTTGCCGGGGTGGCAACTCACCGGGGGACGCCCCATCGCCGCATACTGCGCGCCATAACTGGCGGTGTTGATGGTCACCCACGAGCACGACGCGTCCGCTGGCGAGCGCGCGATGCCGCTGCTGTTGTTCTCGCCCACCATGGCCTTGACGGTGAAGGCCTCGCCGAATCGACCGGTATACGTCAGCGAGCCACTCTGGCCGCCCGTGGTGGTGGTGCTGCGGCTGTTGAGCGCGCCCTGCGTGGACGTCGGGAAGTCGTACCTGTACACCGCCAGGTCGCTGTCGCCCTCGTCCGAGAAGGCCAACAGGGCAAGGGAGTGGTCATCGGTGATGTTCCAGTCCAGCTTGGTTCCCCAGAAGCCGTTGTTGGACTCGCCCTCGCTCCACGTGCTGCCTACCGGGTTGGTGTAGCCGGACTCGAAATCACGCTGCTCGTACATCGCGAACAGGAACAACTTGTCCTTCACCAGCGGACCGGAGGCCCAGACGTTGCCCTTCATCAACGACTGGCGGTCATGGCTGGAGAGGACATTGATCGTGCCGTCTTCGTAGTAGTGGTCCTCGGCCGAAGAACGCATCTGGCTGGGCTCGAAGGTCATCTCGAACCCGCCCTCGATTTCATTGCTGCCCGAACGCGTGACCGCGTTGATCACGCCGCCCGTGCTGCGGCCGAACTCGACGGAATAGCCCCCGGTCTTGACCTGGAACTCCTGGAAGAAGGCGAACGGCGCAGTGGAGAAGCTCTGCCGACGGTAGAAGTCCGTGACGTTGAGGCCGTTGACGAATACGGAGTTCTCCGCCACCGACGAACCACCGAAGGAGATGCCGCCAAAGGACGAATTGCCGCCCACCACGCCCGGGGCCAGCAATGCCACCGAGCCGATCGTCTGGTCGACGGGTACGCGGGCCAGTTCCTCGCGAGTGACATTGGTGGCCGACTCGGTGGAGTACACGTCCACGCGGTTCACCACGGCCGATCCGACTACGCGCACCGCGTCCAGGTTGGTCAGGTTGCCCTCGCCGCCGAGGTTGACCGTGGTGGTCCCGCCCAGGGAGACGTTCACTGCCAGCGGCTGGCCCACCGGCTGCCCGTCGCGCTGTACCTGAAGGCGATACTCACCCACGGGCAATTGGGTCAGCCGGTAACCTCCGTCCCGGCCAACGGTCACCGAGCGCGAAAGCCCGGTGGCCGTGTTGGTCACCGTGACCTGGACACCTGCGTCGGCACGGCCCGCAACGGCACCCGTCGCCGCCTGCGCGAAAGCGGTAGGCGCCGCGATCGACGCGATGCACAGCCCCATGGCCATGCAGAGGACGGATTTTCGCAACCGGCGTGACGTACTCATGGGTGCTCTCCAGACTGGTTTTTTGATGCGTTGAAAGGAAGTGGCTCGACGACGAAGTCGTAGTCCCACTGATCGAAATAGAGGTTGCCGCCACGCCATTCGGCTTCGCCGCGCTGCAGGTCGACGGTCTCGGAGCGGAAGTGCTGCTTGGGGGGGACGAGTGCACGGCCGTAGTCGTCGTTGAACGCGATCCGGTATCCGTCGATCCCGCCGAGGTAGAAACCGGCGACGGCCGGATCGGGATCATCGAGTCGCCCGAACGTGACATCGAAGGGAATCCATCCGTAGGGGGCGATGTACAACTGCCCCCAGTCGTGGAGGTTCCAGTAGCCGCGCCCACGGCCGCCACCCTCCTCGCCGAACATCATCCCCGACTGCCAGCGGGCGGGAATGCCATTGAGACGCAACAGGGTGATCAGCAACAGCGTCTGCTGCCCGCAATCGGCATGACCCGCGTGCAGTGCGTAATCACTGATGTTGGAAATGGTGGAATATTCGCGCGCACCTGCCCACGGAATCCGGTCGACGGCGTCGAACAGCCGGCGCGCGATGATCCAGGGATGGGTCTCGCCCCCAACCACGCGACGTGAGAACGCCTTCAGGTCCTCGGTGAAGACCACATGCGGCGGGCGCTCGGCCAGGAAGGGCGTCAACGCGGGGATGGCCGGTGTTGCGACGACCTTGGCCGGATCAACCTCAATGCGACGGGCGCCAAGGATTACTTCGTAAGTCACCGAGAAATGCGTGGGCTGCCCCTGCACGGCCCGCTGTTCCAGATGGACCGTGCGCTGCAGCGCCGCCTCTGGCGCCATACGGTGCGTGGCAGGCACGCTGGAAACCAGGCGTATGCCGTCCTGCTGGCCCGCAATCTCCCGCGGATACGGGATCCACGCACGGACCATCTCGCCATCAGGCACGGCATCGGCATTGACGGTGAGCGCCTGCGTTATCCGCCAGCGCCTTGGTCGGATGCCGTTTGCTGCGGCCTTCCGGGTGGCCGCGACCACGTCGCGGTGGTGGCGGTGCGCCTCCGCGAAGGGGCTTTCCACGAATGGTGCGGGATCGGCACGACGGGCTCGTGCCTCCTCGCTCAACCGGAACAGGTTTGACGCGGCACGATTGAAATAGCGGCGCTTACCGTCGATGTCCATACGCTCAAGCAGCCCTTGCGCGTCCCAGCGGGCGAACTCCTCATCACGCAGGTCCGGTATCCGGCGTCGCACCTGCTCGCGAACCTCGGACCCATCCTCGTTGAAGTCCAGCTCGATGCGACGCATGCGCTCGCGCTGGAAGAGCAGCACGCGTTCGTCCAGCGCAGTGGCCTGCCCGATGGCGGCGTCGATGCGCGCACGTGCGCCAGCAAAATCCCCTGCGTCAACACGATCGATGACGGACCGCACGACCGGGCTGGCGCTGGTTTCGGCGCCCTCGGCAATCGATGGCTCGTGCGCGGCAGACCGTGCATGCTGTGGGGGGGCGTTCTCCGCCGCTCCCGCAAGCAGGCACACCCCCAGCGCCGCCCACAGGAGCGGACGCGTGCGATGCGGACGGCACATGGCCTTGGTTGAATTGACATCCCCCACCCGACTCGCCTCCCCTGACGATCGGTAGCATTTGGCTTGTGTAGCACGGGCCCTGACACTGGTCAATAATTTATTCTTGCAATATAAACTTACCGCATCATCTATTCCGCGATACCCCATCGCGGAACCTACCGTCCGGTCCAAAGGGCCCAGCGAGGCATGTCAATGAAGCGTCCGCCCCATCCCCGCCTTGCCCCCCGCGCGCTACAGGCGCTTGCGCTTGCGGTGGCATTGGCTTCCCTGCCGGTCGTCGCGCGCGAGCCCGCAGCCGCGCTGCGGGCCGGTCTGGCGCTGCCGCCCAGCGGTGTCATCGGGGTGGAGGACGCGTTCCTGGCGCCAGGGTTCTGGATCCAGCGCGCGACGGCTCCGGACGAAGTTCTCCTGGATACGGCGGCCATCGCCGCACGGAACGCCCGGCTGCTGAAGACCGATGCCTCCATGCATGATCTTGCCGCCCTGCCCTCCAATCTCGCCGGGATGCAGGTCCGCCGGTGGATCGAGGGCCTCGCGTCGGCCCCCACCCGCCCCCTGTGGGACGAGCACGGCAAGCCCGTCACCGAGGCCATCCTGGCCGGCATCGTCGCCAACCGGGCCATGGACGCCATTCCGCGCACGCAGCCCACGCGTTTCGGCCTGGCGGTGGAGCGCGCCGCCCTTCGCACCTTCCCCACCACGTTGCGCGTGTTCCACAGCCCGGATGATGCTGACATCGACCGGTTCCAGGAGAGCGCACTGTTCCCGGGCGACCCCGTGGTCATCGCGCACGAAAGCGCCGATCGTGAGTGGCTGTTTGTCGTCAGCCCCCGCTATGCGGCGTGGGTGGCGGCGCGCCACGTCGCCGAGGGCCTGGGGATGCCGTTGATCTCCTGGCACATCCA
>CBFGOS010000033.1:0-13214 GCA_965650425.1 uncultured Lysobacter sp.
GCGGCTGGAAGGCGCGGCGCGACTCGACTCACCCGCCCATGTCGGGACACGCCAGGGCGGGGAGCGCGTGACCCTGCCCGGCCGCAGCCACTCGCACGCGCTCAAGCACGTGTTGCAGGACCTGGGCGTGCCGCCGTGGGAGCGCCCGCACCTGCCCGTGCTCCGGACAGCGGACGGTGAAGTGCTGGCCGTCGGCGACCTGGTGTACTCAGCCACCTTCGATGCATGGTTGCGGACGCACGGCGCACGCCTGCACTGGCAGCCACCCACCCACACGTCGCGTGATTGACCGCCCGCCAGCCGGGACGCAAACTTCCCCAATGGCCCGTAAAACCGCATCCGAACCGTCGCCCGTCGCCGACTTCGAAACCTCGTTGGACGAACTGGAGCAGCTCGTCGACAAGATGGAGCATGGTGACATGAGCCTCGAGGACTCCCTTGCCGCCTACGAGCGCGGGGTGGGTCTCTATCGCCGCTGCCAGACGGCGTTGGAGCAGGCCGAGCTGCGCGTGAAGCTGCTCAGCGAGCCGCAGGACCCGGCCAGCGCCGAGCCGTTCACCGCCGCGCCCGATGCTTGAGGACCGCCTGATCGGTTGGCGCCATCGCGCCGACGTTGCGCTTGCGCGCGTGTTGCCGGACCCGGAACAGTCGCCGCAGCGGCTTCACGCTGCGATGCGCCATGCCGTACTGCTGGGCGGCAAGCGCATGCGCCCGTTGCTCGTGCATGCCAGTGGCGCCATGTTCGGCGCCGATGAGGCAGTGCTCGACGCCCCCGCCGCTGCGGTCGAACTGATCCACGCGTATTCGCTGGTGCATGACGACCTGCCGGCGATGGACGACGATGCGTTGCGTCGCGGCCAACCCACCGTGCATATCGCCTTCGACGAGGCCACCGCCATCCTGGCGGGCGATGCGCTGCAGTCGCTGGCGTTCTCGGTGCTGGCGGACGCGCCAACCGGCAATGACGTACGAGTGGCGCTGTTGCGCAGCCTCGCCGAAGCCGCTGGTGCTGCCGGCATGTGCGGCGGCCAGGCACTTGATCTGGATGCCACCGGCAATGGCACGGCCCTGGATGTGGGCGCGCTGGAACGGCTGCACGCACTGAAGACCGGGGCGCTTATCCGCGCCGCCGTGCGCATGGGCGCACTGTGCGGTGGCGCCAGTGACGCCGAACTGACGGCCCTCGACCGCTTTGCCACCGCCCTCGGCCTAGCCTTCCAGGTGCGGGACGACATACTGGACGTGGAAGGCGACAGCGCCACGCTCGGCAAGACGGCGGGCAAGGACGCGGCTCAGGACAAGGCCACCTTCCCGGCCCTCATCGGGCTGGAGGGGTCGAAAGCCCGCCTGCAGCAGCTGGCCGCCGAGATGGAGGCCGCGCTGGCCCCGTTCGGCCACAGGGCCGAAGCGCTGGCCGCATTGGGCCGCCTGGCGATCGAACGCCAGCACTGAGCGCCTCACGCCGCGTTCGACGTCCGGCAAGGCCACCGATCTCAGGCGAGGAAACGGCCGCGCGTAGCGGCCGTTTCAACGTCCCTCGTGCCCCACGGGGCACCCCGGGTCACTTGAGCAGGCGGATCGTCAGCGGGTAGCGGTAGCTCTCGCCGTTGTAGGCCTTGAAGGTGGCGATCACGCTGCATACCAGCCACATCACCGCGATGGCGCCGATGGCCAGCAGCAGTACGATGCCGGCCGGGGCGGTCAGGATGATGCCCAGGCCCAAGGTGAGCACGGTGGCGCCGACCAGCAGGAAACCGATCAGGCCCGCCGCGCAGGCGTAGATGAACATGCTCAGGTTGAAGTTCACCGCTTCCTTGGCGTGCTCGGCCACGAAGGCCGACTGATCGCGCTTGAGGATCCAGATCCCGAGTGCACCAAGCGCACCGGCGATGCCGGCGACCCAGCTGGTCAGCAGCGCCAATGCCAGGGCGGCAAGGTGCGCGCCGGCGGCCCACAGGCGCTCGTTCTCGGTCAGGTTGACGGGGGGCGGGTTGGTGTAGGCCTCGGTCATGTCGGACTCCTTCCGGAAACGCTCCGGTCTCAACTCCGATATTGAGGCATGGACGCGGGGGTGCAAGCCAACTTACGGCACCCCTCCGCGGGCAGTCCGGCCGCCCGCGGTTCGCGGATCAGCACGCCGTCACTCACCCGCGACGGTCATCGCCCCAACCAGGATCGAACCGGTCTGGATGTGCGAGCGCGGATCGACATCGCGGCCCACCGCCTCGATGGCGCGGAACATGCGCTTGAGGTTGCCGGCCACGGTCACGCCATCCACCGGGTACTGGATGCGGCCGCCTTCCACCCAGAAGCCCGATGCGCCACGTGAATAGTCGCCGGTAATGCTGTTGACGCCCTGCCCCATCAGCTCGGTGACCAGGAGGCCCCGGCCCATGCCGCGCACCAGCGAATCGAGGTCGCCGGCGTTGCTGGCCACCTGCAGGTTGTGCACGCCGCCGGCATTGCCGGTGGTCGGCAGGCCAAGCTTTCGCGCCGAATAGGTGCCCAGGATGTAGCGTTGCAGCACGCCGGCGGTGACCAGCGGTGACTCACGGGTGGCCACGCCGTCGGCATCGAACGCGGCGGATCGGAATCCACGCGGGAGGAACGGCCGTTCCTCGATCGAGAACCAGTCGGGGAACAGCTGCGTGCCGACGCTGTCGAGCAGGAAGCTGGCCTTGCGGTACAGCGCGCCGCCCGACACCGCCCCCAGCAAGTGGCCAATCAATGATCGCGCGATATCTGCACTGAACAGCACGGGGTATTCCCCGGTCGGGACCTGGCGCGGCGCCAAGCGCGCGGCGGCCCGTTCGGCGGCCTTGCGACCGATCGCGGCCACGTCCTCCAGGTCGGAAGCGGCCAGCGCAATGCTGTACCAGCCGTCGCGCTGCATCGCGTCGCCTTCGCCGGCGATCAGCGCGCAACCGACGCTGTGCTGCGTGCTGCGCTCGCGGCCGACGAAGCCGTGCGAATTGGCATACACGCTCAGGCTGGTGCCGGTGCCAAGCGATGCGCCGTCGGAGTTGCTGATGCGCGCCTCGGCATCGCGTCCCGCCTGCTCACAGGCCAACGCCAGGTCGATGGCCCCGTCGGCGTCGATGGCCCACGGGTGCCAGCTGTCGAACTCGCGCAGGTCGGTGGCCATCAACTCGGCCTCCGCCAAGCCCGAGGCCGCGTCGTCCTCGGTGTGGCGGGCGATGGCGCAGGCCTGCTCGACGGTGGCCTCCAGGCTTTCCTCACGCAGGTCCGCGGTGCTGGCACTGCCCTTGCGCTTGCCGAAATACACGGTCACGGCAATGCCGCGGTCGCGTGTGGACTCGACGGTCTCCACCTCGCCCATGCGCACGTTCACGCTCAGGCCGGCGTCCTCCGAACACGACACCTCGGCCTGGCTGGCGCCACGGCGGCGGGCGCTGGCCAGCAGGCGCTGGGACAGGTCTGCCAGCGCATCCAGGCGCATCTGGCTGTCGACATGAATGGCCGGTTCGGGGATCAGGGCGTTCAATGGCTTATCCTTGCAACGTTGGTTCCGCGGGCATCGCCGGCGGAACTGGAATGACGGAAACGGCCGCGCGCCATGGCGCCCGGGCCGGAGAAAGAGGAACGAACACGATGCGCGGCATTGACCCCGAAACCGGCGAATACCTGAGCCCCAGCCGCAGCGACAACCGGCGCGAGGCGCTGGAGGTGTTGGCGCTGGGCGAGAAACTGGTGTCGCTGAGCGAAGCCCAGCTGGCCCGCCTGCCGGTGCCCGACTCGCTGCTGCCGCACATCCGCGAGTGCAAGCGCATCACCTCGCACATCGCGCACAAGCGCCAGCTGGCCTTTCTGGCCAAGCAGATGCGGCGCGAGGACGATGAGGTGCTGGATGCGCTCCGCGACGCCCTGGACGAAGACGGCGAGGCCGCGCGCCGCGAGGTGGCGGCCATGCACCGGGTGGAGAAGTGGCGTGACCGCCTGCTCGACGACGGCGACGCGGCGCTGGCGCAACTGCTGGATGAGTATCCGGGCGCGGACCGCCAGTCGCTGCGCCAGCTGACGCGCAACGCCCTGGAAGAGCGCAAGCGCAACAAGCCGCCGCGCGCGTTCCGCGAACTGTTTCGTGCGCTGCGCGAGCTGATCGTGGAAGGCAAGCACGGCGACGAGGATGCCGGCGAGACGCCGCTGTACGACATCCCGCGCGACGACAACGACGACTGAGCGCCGGCGGATCACGCCTGCGTTCCACCCACGGTCAGCCCATCGATCAGCAGTGACGGCTGGCCCACGCCGACGGGCACGCTCTGCCCGTCCTTGCCGCACACGCCCACGCCTTCGTCCAGCGCGAGGTCGTGGCCGATCATGCGCACCTTCTGCATGGTTTCGGGGCCGTTGCCGATCAGCGTGGCGCCCTTCACCGGCGCGGTGATCTTGCCGTCCTCGATCAGGTAGGCCTCGGTGGCCGAGAACACGTACTTGCCGCTGGTGATGTCCACCTGGCCGCCGCCAAAGTTGACCGCGTACAGGCCCTTCTTCACCGAGCGGATCATTTCTTCCGGATCGTGGGTGCCGGCCAGCATGTAGGTGTTGGTCATGCGCGGCATGGTCAGGTGCGCGAACGATTCGCGGCGACCGTTGCCGGTCGGGGCCATGCCCATCAGGCGCGCGTTGAGCGTGTCCTGCATGTAGCCGACGAGGATGCCGTCCTCGATCAGCGTGGTGCACTGGGTGGGCGTGCCTTCGTCGTCGATGTTGAGCGAGCCGCGACGGCCCTCGAGCGTGCCGTCATCGACGATGGTGACGCCGGGTGACGCCACGCGCTGACCGATGCGACCGGCGTAGGTGCTGGTGCCCTTGCGGTTGAAGTCGCCTTCCAGACCGTGGCCCACCGCTTCGTGCAGCAGCACGCCCGGCCAGCCGCTGCCCAGCACGACCGGCATCACGCCGGCCGGTGCATCGACGGCTTCGAGGTTGACCAGCGCCTGGCGCAGCGCTTCACGCGCCCAGGCCTCCGGCTTGCCGCCGCCAAGCAGCTCGGCGTAGCTGTAGCGGCCGCCACCGCCGGTGTAGCCCATCTCGCGGCGCCCGTCCTGCTCCACGATCACCTGCACGTTCAGGCGCACCAGCGGGCGCACGTCGGCGGCAAGCACGCCGTCGCTGCGCGCCACCAGCACGGTGTCCACGCCGCCCGACAGGCTCACCACCACCTGCTGCACGCGCGGGTCGGCGGCACGCAGCATGCGGTCGATGCGGCGCAGCGCCTCAACCTTGTCCTCGTTGCCCAGCGAATCGACGGGATCCACGCTGGGGTAAAGCGACCGGCCGCCACCGCGCACCAGGGCATGCGGTGCCTGGCTGCGACCGTCGCGCGCGATGGCCCGCGCGGACTTGGCCGCGGCGATCAGCGCCTCGCCGTTGATTTCGTCGGAGTAAGCAAAGCCGGTCTTCTCGCCGCTGATGGCGCGCACGCCCACGCCCTGCTCGATGGAGTGGGCGCCGTCCTTGACGATGCCGTCTTCCACCGTCCAGCTCTCCCGGCGCGCGTGCTGGAAATACAGGTCCCCGAAATCGACCCCGGGCCCGAGCAGTGTGCCGAAGGCGCGTTCAAGGCCGCCGGCATCAAGCCCGGCAGGCAGGAGGAGGCGGGATTCGGCGAGTTGGAGCGGCAGGGTCATGGGGGAATCCAGTTTGGGGGACGCGGTGGCCGTGGAGTGGATCACGGGCCAGCCGCCGGGCGGCCGAGCGGCCCCTGGACAGCGTCACGGTTCGCCGTTCGCGCGGTGTGAAAGCGCGCCGGCAGGGACTTCACTATATGCGGCACGCACGCGGCCACTTCAACGTCTGTAGCCCGGAACGGTTTCGGCGGGCGGTCGCGGGCAGCCACCTCCGATGAGCCACCGGACGGCACCGCGCCGCGAAAGTGCGTCAGCCATCAGGCGTTCCGCGCCCCTCAGCGCCCGTCGGCCGCAGTGCGGTCGCCAACGGGCTTGCGCGCCTGCTCGCGGATCACGTCCACCTTGGGATCCTTCCACGGCCCGGTGACCCGGTAGGTCTTGGCGGTCATTTCGCCCAGCGGCTTCTGCAGGACCGCGTTGGCGGCCGCACCGATCGCCGCCCCCACGGGACCGCCCGCAATGGCGCCGACCGCGGTCAGCAGATTGCCGGCCTTGGGGTGCACCTCGATGGTCTGGTCGAAGGTCTGCGCGCGTAGGTTGGTGGTGCCGCGAATGTCGATGTTGGCCGCCGGGCCATCGATGCCCAGGTCGTCGCTGCGCGCGCTGCCATTGGCGAAGTGGACCGTGCCGCCGGCGCGATCGAATGCAAAGCCCTTGGAGAAGAAATCCCGGAAGTCCAGCGTCAGGCGCCTGGGCAACTGGGCGATGCTCAGCAGGCCCAGGACTCGGCCCGCGCCGGGCTCGACTTCCAGCAACTGTCCTTTGCGAACATCGACGTTGAGTTGGCCTTCCAGACTTCCCAGTGAGAAACCCGCTGGACTGCCCGCCCACAGCGCGTCGAAATGCGCGGTGCCCTGGCCGCCGGACAACTGGCCGCGCATGCCAAACCCATCCAGCAGCGCGCCCACGTTTTCGCTGGCGATGCGGATGTCCATCTGGGTGCGCTCACGCTCGCCCTGACCGGACCATTCGCCCGTCAGGTCGATGCGTTGCCCCGGGGCACGCGCCTGCACCTGCTCGAAGCGCATGCCGCGCGGCGTGGGACGTGTCCGCACCGTGGCCTTACCCAGTTGGGCCTCGCCCACCCGCAGGTCGTCGATGTCGAACAGCAGCGGCGGGATGTTGGCGGGGTTGACCGGCGCGCTGTCGGTGCCCGCTGAGGGCGGTGCCGCTGGCGATGGGGCACTCCGCGCGATAGTCGTCCGCGCCGCCGGCTGCACCGCGGCGGACGCGGCACCTGCCTCGGCGGGCCGCCAGTGCGCGCGCTCGAACCTGCCGGCGATGGTGGCGCCGTTGCCATCCGGCACCAGCAAGGCGCCCTGCAGCGCGCGGCCGTCGGCACGCACCGCGATCGCACCGCGCTCGGCAGGTGCGACGATCACCCGCGTATCGGGGAACACGCCCCCGAGCAGTTGCAGCCTGGACGCCGTGACATCGATGCGCTGCAGGGGGAACCCGTCCCCACTGCCTGTGCCACCGCGCGCGATGCCCACCCAGTCGATCGCGTCCAGCCGATCCGCGCGCCCTCCGACCGCCAAGCCATTGAATGGCGGCGGTGCATCGGGCAGCCCGCCGCCAAGCTGGACGCGCACCCCGGTGCGGCCGTCCTGCACCCGCGCACGCAGTGCGGCTCGCGATCCGAGCACCACGCGCACCTCGCCCGAACCCAACGGCAGTGGCGTATCAATCGTCGCGGCCAGCGCTTCGCCCGCGGGTTTCCGCAGCGGTTCCGGCAGCAGGATCGACGTGCCCTGCAGTTGCGACGCCAGTTGCAGGCGCGTGGCCGCTGGCCGGCCGGCTCGCGCCGGCTGCACGCCCACCGCAACCGTCCACGGGGAGCGCCCCTGCATGTAGGGCTTGAGCCATGCAAGGTCGGGCGCCTGGTCCAAGAGGGCGTCGGCGGCCAGCGTGGCTTCCAGCGCCGCCTCAAAGACGTTGCTGCGGTCTTGCACAAAGGCTTCGCCAACGCGCAGCGACAGATGGCCCGGCATCCCCTCATGGCGAACCGTCAAGCGGTCGGCCTTGAAACCCTTGAGCGAGTAAACCGCGCGCCCGTTGACGCGGTCGAACGCGAGCTTCCACCGCGAATCCGCCAAACGGGCATCGTTGAGCCGCACCGCACCGTCCACCCGCGTTTCCGCCCCGTGGCCGAGCGGCATCACCAGACCGAAATCCACCTCCGCCGGGCCGCTGGCGGACACCTTCGCAAACGTTTCCGGATCCAGCTTCTGCAGCGGGCTCTGGCGCAACACGTCCAGCATCCGGCCCGCATCGCCCGCGGCTTCCGCACGCACCTCCAGTCGACCGCCGCGGTAGTTGTCGATGCCCGCATGCAGGCGCTGAATGGCCAAGCCGCCCACCCTGCCGGTGCCGTCGACGGTGAAACCGTTCGCGATGAAGCTCGCATCGGCCTCGACGCCCTCGGCCGCCGGCCAGTCACGCTGGAACTTCAGCACGCCATTGGTGATGTGTGCGTTGGCCTCGAAGCGACCGTTCTGGCGGTCGAAAGGCCACTCGTCGAGGTCGCCGGAGACAATGGCGCGCCCGTTGCTGAGGTGCCCGGACACCAGCGCCATGTCCAGCCATTCGACCACCTGCTTGGGCATCAGGTAGTGGATCCAGAAACCCTTGGCCGCCGGTAAGGTGGCTTCTTCAATGTTGGTGGCGAGATCGATCCAGGGCCGCGTGCCGTCGCCCTGCCACCACAACCCGCCGCGGGCGGTAGCGGCGTAGCCGTTGCCATCCAGGCGCAGCGCGGGCGTGGCTATGCGCCAGCCCTTGCCTTCGCGCCAGCCGCCAATGCGTCCATCAAGCTTGACGTCGTGCACCACCCCGAAGCCCGCGGGCCAGTTGAAGCGCAACGCGGTGCCAGGGTCCAGTTGCACATCGAAGCCATCGCCATCGCCGTTGAACGCCCCCGCCAGTCCGTCCAGCCCCGGCGCGTTGCCGACAGGATCGAAGCCCACCGAATCGATTCGCGCGCGCGCATGCACAGGGCCGCCGCGCCGGCCGGCAATCTCGATGCGCTGCAACGCCGCGCGCGGCTTGGCCGCCAACAGCCAGTGTCGGAGCCCCGGCGGCACGCGCTCGCTCAGGGCCAGCACCTGCAGCAACGGCGCGGCATCCAGCCGATTCGCGACGATGGCGTACTGCTGGCCACCCGCCACGAGGAGCCCATCCAGAACCTGCTGGGAGCGGCCCGAGCCGATGCGTAGTGTCGGGGCATCGAGCCGCCAGCCGGTGCGCACCAACCGCCAGCGCGCTTTTGCCTGCAACGCGTCGAAGGCGACCTTGGACGTGGTTCGGGACCCGTCGGCGGCTGCCAGACCGGCGCCCCGCAGGCGCACATCCGTCAGTTGCGCGTCGGCCGTCACCAGCACGATGCGGTTCCCACGCAACTCGCCCCACGCTTCGGCGCGCCCGCGCCCCGCCTCGCCTGCCACGCCGGCCAAACGCAACAGTGACGACCATGCCGCCACGTCGGCGTCGCGAGCCCCTGCGTAGACGCGGCCGTCGCCGCGTTTGCGATCGAAATCGAGCATGCCGTTGAGCGGCATCGCGCCTTCGCTTGGCCATGCGCGCGCGCCCACCCGCACGCGGTCACCGTTGACCTGCAGGCGCAGGTTGATGCGCGGAATACGTGCATCGATGCCGTAGGCGGGCGCGACCACGGCCAGCTTGCCGCCGATGACCTGCAACTCACCCAGCCCTTCCAGTGCTGCAAAGGGATCGCCCCCCGGCTGCTGCTGGCCTGGCAAGCCGCGCACCTGCCAGCGACCGTCGCCCGAGCGTTCCAGGGTCAGGTCCAGTCCGCGCAGGCGCAATTCCGAGAACGAGCGCCCGGGGAGCACGCCGGCATAGAGCGACACCAGCATCTCGGTGTCACCCACGACAAACGATTGCGCGCCCTCGCCCACCCGCAGGTTGTCCAGCTTGAGCAGGGGTCCGCGGCGCGTCCATGCGGTTTCCACCCTGTCGAAGTGGATCGGCCGCCCGGCGCGCTCGCTCAACCACTCGGCCACGCGGCCCGGGTTGCGCTCGGCCATCGGCAGCACCTGGCTCGCCAGGGCCAGCATCAACGCCACGAACACCAGCGCGAGCGCGACGGTGTAGCCAAGGCCCCGGCGGGCCAGGCGCAGGCGGCGGCGCAGCGGCGTCGGCATCAGCCCGCCCTGCGTACGGCTTCAGAGCAGCACGACATCGAACTGCTCCTGCGCGTACTGGTCTTCGGCCTGAAACCGGATCGACTTCCCGAGGAATTCCTCAAGCTCGGCCACCGCCGCCGACTCTTCGTCGGTAATTCGCGCCACGACCTTGGGCGAGGCGATGACCAGCAACCGTTGCGCATCGAACTGGCGCACCTGGCGCACGATGTCGCGGAAGATCTCGTAGGTCACCGTTTCGGGGGTCTTCAACGTGCCGCGGCCGCCGCATTCGTGGCACGGCTCGCTAAGCTGGCGCTGCAGGCTTTCGGTGGTGCGCTTGCGCGTCATTTCCACCAGGCCCAGCGGCGAGAAGTCGTAGACCGTGGTCTTGGCGTGGTCGCGGGCCAGCGCCTTCTCCAACTGACGCAGCACCTGGCGCTTGTGCTCGGCATCGGTCATGTCGATGAAGTCGATGATGATGATGCCGCCCAGGTTGCGCAGGCGCAGCTGGCGGGCAACGGATTGCGCCGCCTCCAGGTTGGTGCGGTACACCGTCTCTTCGAGATTGCGCTGGCCGAGGAACGAGCCGGTGTTGATATCCACCGTGGTCATCGCCTCGGTCTGGTCGATGACCAGGTAACCGCCGGATTTGAGGGGCACCTGCTTGTCCAGCGCGCGCTGGATCTCGTCCTCGACCCCGTACAGGTCGAAGATGGGCCGCTCGCCGGTGTAATGCTCGATCTTTTCCGCCAGGCCCGGCATGTACGCCGCGGCAAAGCTGCGCAGACGCTCGCACGTCTCGCGCGAGTCCACCTTCACCTTCTCCACGTCGCGGCGCATCAGGTCGCGCACCGCGCGTAGCGGCAGGTTGAGGTCCTCGTACACGCGTTCGCCCACGCGCGAGGATTTCGACTTCTCCTCGATCAGTGCCCAGGCACGGTTGAGGTAGGCGATGTCCTCGGCAATGGCTTCCTCGGGCTGGCTTTCCGCGTTGGTCCGCACGATGTAGCCATGCATCGCGTCGGCCGGCGCCATCGCGGTCACGTGGGACTTCAACCGCATGCGCTCGGCTTCATCTTCGATGCGCGCCGAAACACCCACCACCCGGGTGCGCGGCAACAGCACCAGGTAACGCGAGGGAATACTGAGCTGGGTGGTCAGGCGCGCACCCTTGGTCCCAATCGGATCCTTGACCACCTGGACCACGATCTCCTGCCCTTCGCGCAGCAGTTCGGTGATCGGACGCGTCGGCGCGGGCGGCAAGGGGGCCTCGCCGCCCTCCTCGCTGGCAATCTGCGCCGGCTTGACGACGTCACCGGCATGCAGGAACGCGGCACGCTCCAGCCCGATGTCCACGAAGGCCGCCTGCATGCCGGGCATGACCCGTTGCACCTTGCCCTTGTAAATGTTGCCCACCACGCCGCGTGACCAGCCGCGCTCGATGTGCAGCTCCTGCAGCATGCCGTTCTCGACGACCGCGACGCGGGTCTCGCGCGGGGTGACGTTGACCAGGATCTCTTCGGACATGCCCGCGCCTCAGGCCTGCGCCGTGGCGGGCAGCGCCACCGGCACGCGTGGACAATCGATCCCGAACTCGCGCAGCAGGCGCGCGGTTTCGTGCAGCGGCAGCCCCATCACGCCTGAATAGCTGCCGGACAGGTGGCTGATGAAGGCCTCGCCTCCGCCTTGGATGGCGTACGCACCGGCCTTGCCGAACGGCTCGCCGGTAGCCACGTAGGCGGCGATGTGCGCCTCGGTCAGCGGGGCAAAGGTCACCTCCGACACCGACACCGCCTGCGCCTCACGCCCGGCCGTGACCAGCGATACCACCGAGATCACCCGGTGCGTGCGTCCCGATAGACGACGCAGCATGGCGGCCGCGTCGTCCGCATCGCGCGGCTTGCCGAACACTTCATCGTCCAGCACCACCTCGGTGTCTGCCCCCAGGACCACGGCGCCCGGCGCGGCCACCACCTTGAGCAGGCCCGCCCCGGCCTTCTCGCGCGCCACCCGGCACACATAGTCTTCGGCCGGCTCGCCGGGCTGGCGCTGTTCGGGAATGTCCAGATCGAGCACGCCGAAGTCCAGGCCAAGGCGGCCCAGCAGTTCGCGTCGACGGGGGGATTGGGAGGCCAGATAGAGCATGCTGCAAGGATAGCCTGCCCGTCGCGCCCGCAGCCGTTTGCCAACTGAACCGATGGGCGACGCGTGTTCCAATCCTGGTGGTTGGCGTCGGCACGCCATGGCAACCTCAGCTAAACGTCGCCCGCGGCGCATCACCCCGCAGCGGCTCACGGGCCGTTAACCGCTTGCGCAAGACCCTCCCCACACCCACAAATGGAGTTGAACATGATCCCAACCCCCTTCCGGTCGACCCTGCGCCCGCTGGCGCTGGCCGCGGCCCTTGCCCTCGGAGTCACCGCAACCATGACCGCCTCCGCCCAGACCGCGCCAATGATGGCCCCGAGCGATGGCACCCTGCTTTCGGTGTCCGCACAGGCAGAGGCCAAGCGCGTGCCGGACATCGCGACGGTGTCCACGGGCGTTGTCACCCAGGCCGCCGACGCCAACGGCGCCATGCGTGCCAACGCCGAGCAGATGGCCAAGGTCATCGCCGCGATCAAAGCCGCGGGCGTGCCCGAGCGCGACATCCAGACCAGCGGCATCAGCCTGGGGCCGCAGTACCACTACGCCCCCGACAAGCCGCCGGTCATCACCGGTTACCAGGCCACCAACACGGTGACCATCACCGCGCGCGACATCGGCAAGCTTGGCAAGCTGCTGGACGCATTGGTGGCCACCGGCGCGAATCAGGTCTACGGCCCCAACTTCGACGTGGACGACAAGGAATCGGCCTACGACGAGGCACGCCGCAACGCCATCAAGAAGGCCCAGCAGCGCGCCGAGATGTATGCCAAGACGCTGGGCATGCGCGTGCGCCGGATTGTCAGCATCAGCGAAGGCGGTGGCGTGGGTCGCCCCGGCCCGATTCCGATGATGGCCATGGCGCGCGCCGAGAAGGCGGCGGACACGCAGGTCGAACCCGGCGAGACCACGCTCTCGGTCAACCTCGATGTGGTGTTTGAACTCGGTCGTTGATCCACGACAGGTTGCGCACCAACAGGCCCGCCTCGTGCGGGCCTGTTGCTTTCTGGTGCGTTGCATCGACCGCCCCGTTGATCCGTTCGACATGCGCCTGCGCTTCTGCGCGCATCCTGTTCTCCGTTCACTGTCACTTACGTCCGGGCGGCTTCGCACCAAGGTCCGCCCCGGCTGAACGCCGGGCCTTAGTAAATACCGCCGCTGCTCTGCAAGAAATCACTGTCAGACCGCACCGGCGCGGCCTGCGCCTTCTGGATCTCGCGGGCCAGTTCGTCGCGCCGGATCACGCGGCGCGGCTCGCTTTCCGGCTTGA
>CBFGOS010000034.1:0-12854 GCA_965650425.1 uncultured Lysobacter sp.
ATCTCCGCCACCATCTTTGCAAACACCGCCTCGCGGCTCTGGCCCGTCTTCGCCGCGGTCGTGTCGATGATCTGCTCGATGCGTGGCGTCTCGGTGGACCCGGGCAGCACGTTGTTGACCGTGATGCCCTTGGCTGCCAGTTCGGTGGCCAAGGTCTTGGCCCAGCTCGCCACCGCCCAGCGGGTGGTATTGGACACGCCCAGTCCGGAAATGGGTTCCTTCACCGACGTGGAGATCACATTCACGATGCGGCCGTAGCCATCGCGCTCCATGCCCGGAATCACGGCTTCGGCCAGCACGTGGTTGGCAAGCAGGTGCTGGCGGTAAGCGGCTTCGAATGCGGCGATATCCGTGCCGTGCACGGTGCCCGGCGGCGGGCCGCCGCTGTTGTTGACCAGGATGTGGACCGGCTTCCCGGCTGCCAGCGCTTCCACTTTCGCGCGAAGTGCGTCGGTGTCCGCGGCATCCACCGAAATCCAGCCGTGAACCTGGCCGGCATGGGCATGCGGCAGGGCAGCCGCGACCTCGTTCAATACCGCTTCGCGACGGGCGAGCAGGGTAATGTCCGCGCCGAGCTCCGCCAGCGCCCTGGCCGTGGCCAGGCCGATGCCTTGCGTAGCGCCGCAGACGAGGGCGTGCTTGCCAGATAGGTTCAGGTTCATCTCAGTCTCCAGCAGTGGGGGCGGCGAGCCGCGCGAGCATCGACTCGACAGTGTCGGGACTGGACTCGCGCGCAGACATTGCCAAATGGTCTGACACGGCGACCTGATGGGCCTGCGGTTGCGTCCAGTGCCGCGGGAGCCGTCTCGACGAAGGCGCGCGGCTGATGCATGACCGGTTAGTGGCGGGAGGGTAGCTTCTGCACCATCAACTCACGCAACTGCGCATCATCGATGGCCTGCGGTGGCACCAGTTCCGCCAAGGCCAGCCCGCGTGCGAAAGCGTCGTCCTCGTCCATGCCTTCCAGCGACACGTAGTCTGCATCCATCAAGGCTGCACGAGCGGTGTCCTCGCTGTCGTACGGTTGGGCGTTGCCGTCACTGTCGAACACCTCTGCGGTGCCCGCTTCAAGCACGCGCAGGCGCGCCCAGACCACCGTGCGACCCAACGTGGCCAGCCACCATTCGTCACGCAAGCTCATGCCGACACCACCAGCGACAACAACCAGAGCAGTCCACCCGCGACCAGCCCGCCGATGATGCACATCAACGAAATGCGGGCCGGCGTGGCCAATCCGTTGAGGTTGCGGTCATTCGCGGCGCGGTAACCGCCACGGAGCAGCCACCACAGCGACGCGGGTTTGGCGAACGCGAGTTCGCCCAGGTTGCGCTGCAATTCCGGGTGGCGGTCACGCACGTGCACCAGCGTCAGCGGCCAGAAGATCGCCAGCGCGGTGGCGCCAGCAATCGCCAGCGCGAGGCAGCAAAGGGCCAGAAACAGGATCACGGATCAGAACTCCGCGCTGCCCGGCGCGCGCGGGTAGGGGATCGCGTCGCGGATGTTGGACAGGCCGCACACGTAGACCACGAGGCGCTCGAAGCCCAAGCCGAAGCCGGCGTGCGGCACCGTGCCATAACGGCGGAAATCGCGGTACCACTCGTAGTGCGCCGGATCGAGGCCGAACTGCGCCATGCGCTTGTCCAGCACGTCAATGCGCTCCTCGCGCTGCGAGCCACCGATGATCTCGCCGATGCCCGGGGCCAGCACGTCCATCGCCGCGACGGTCTTGCCGTCGTCGTTGAGGCGCATGTAGAAGGCCTTGATGTGCTCGGGGTAGTTGGTCACCACCACCGGGCGACCGACATGCTCCTCGGTCAGCCAGCGTTCGTGCTCCGTCTGCAGGTCCAGGCCCCATTCCACCGGGAACTCGAACTTCTTGCCCGCGCTCTGAAGCAGCTTGATGGCGTCGGTGTATTCAATGCGCTCGAATGGCGCGTTGACGAACTTCTCCAGGCGCGTGATGGCATCGGGCTGCACGCGCTCGGCGATGAACGCCATGTCGTCGCCACGCTCTTCCAGCACCGCGCGGAACAGGTATTTGAGGAACTCCTCCGCCACGCGCGCGTCTTCGGCCAGGTCGGCGAAGGCGATCTCCGGTTCCACCATCCAGAACTCGGCCAGGTGGCGGGTGGTATGGCTGTTCTCGGCGCGGAAGGTCGGGCCGAAGGTGTAGACCTTGCTCAGCGACAGGCAATAGGCCTCGACGTTGAGTTGGCCGGACACGGTCAGGAAGGTTTCCTTGCCGAAGAAGTCGCGGCTGAAGTCAACGTCGCCCTTGGCCGTGCGCGGGAGGTTGGCCAGGTCCAGCGTGGACACGCGGAACATCTGGCCTGCGCCCTCCGCGTCGGACGTGGTCACGATCGGGGTGCTGATCCAGTAATAGCCCTGCTCGTGGAAGAAGCGGTGCACCGCCTTCGCCAGACAGTCGCGGATGCGGGTGACGGCACCGAACAGGTTGGTGCGCGGGCGCAGGTGCGCCACTTCGCGCAGGAACTCCAGCGAGTGCGCCTTGGGCTGGATCGGGTAGGTCTCCGGGTCGTCGACCCAGCCGACCACCTCCACCTTGCTGGCCTGAAGCTCGTACGCCTGGCCCTGGCCCTGCGACTGGACCAGCGTGCCCGTGGCGATGACCGCGCAGCCGGCGGTGAGGCGCTTCACCTCGTCCTCGTAGTTGGACAGGGTATTGGGCGCCACCACCTGGATCGGCGCGAAGCAGGAGCCGTCGCTGACGTTCACGAAGCTCAGCCCGGCCTTGGAGTCGCGCCGGGTGCGTACCCAGCCGCGGACCGTGACTTCTCCGCCAGCGGGCACCTTGCCCGCGAGCGCCTGCGAGACGCTGACCACCGTCATGCCTTGAATCCTTGCCGCAAAGGGCCGATATGGGGAAAGAGGTCGAGTTTAACGGGTGCCGTGCCACGCTTGCGAGCGGCCCCTGCGCCTTCTGTCGCGCTGGTGGGTGCATGCGTAGCCTGCCGAGCGCCGGTACGGGCGCCATGCAGGCGGCCGGCCCTATACTGTCCCCGTACCTGTTGGAGTCGTCCATGGCCGTTACCCTCAGCCCCGAAGCCCTTGCCCGCGTCCAGCGCTATCTAACCGAGACGCCCGGGGCCCTCGGCCTGCGCTTTGGCGTGACCAAGACCGGCTGCTCCGGCTGGCAGCACCGCGCAGACTTGGCGAAGGACCATCAGGCCGGCGACACCGTCTTCGAGCAGGAAGGCGTGCGGATCTACGTGGATGCCATCAGCCTGCCGCTGGTGGACGGCACCGAGATCGACCTGGTCAAGCAGCGCCTGGGAGAGCAGTTCGTGTTCCGGAACCCCAACGTGGCCGACGAATGCGGCTGCGGCGAGAGCTTCACGACCACGGTGCACGACGCGGCCTGAGTTCAGGTCCCATTTGCGCGTAAGCCCCCGTCCTGCCATACTTTCCGGCTCCCGCGGCTCGCCCGCAGGGGACCCCTTGCCCTACCGCGCCGGCTTTCCGGTGGCGGGGGGCTGATCCGGCCGGCGTCCGTCGGTCATCATCCGCAAGGAACAACACAATGCGTCATTACGAAGTCGTGTTCCTGGTCCACCCGGACCAGAGCGAACAGGTCCCGGCCATGATCGAGCGCTACAAGGGCTTGATCGAGAACGGTTCGGGCAAGGTCCACCGCCTGGAAGACTGGGGCCGCCGCCAGCTGGCTTACCCGATCGAGAACCTGGTGAAGGCCCACTACGTGCTGCTGAACATCGAGTGCAGCCAGGACGTCCTCAACGAGCTGGTCGACGGTTTCCGCTTCAACGACGCAGTCCTGCGCCACCTCGTCATGAAGCGCGACGCGGCCGACACCGAGCAGTCCCTGATCATGAAGTTCAAGGACGAGAAGGGCGACAAGCCGGAGCGCGGCGAGCGCCGCCGCCGTGACGACGAAGGCACCGACGCCGGCACTGCCGACGAGTCCGCCGACGACAACGCCGAAGCCGCCTGAGGATCACTGACATGTCCAAGTTCTTCCGCCGCCGCAAGTTCTGCAAGTTCACCGCCGAGGGTGTCAAGGAGATCGATTACAAGGATCTCAACACCCTGCGCCAGTACCTGACCGAGACCGGCAAGATCGTCCCGAGCCGCGTCACCGGCACCAAGTCGAAGTACCAGCGCCAGCTGTCGACCGCGATCAAGCGCGCTCGCTTCCTGGCCCTGATCCCGTACACCGACAACCACAACGTTTGATTGGCGCATCCGCGGGCCTGGCCCGTGGATGACCCACCGAGGGCGGGCAACGCCTGCCTTCCGGTCGCACTCATTCGGACAACAGCCATTGCTGCAGGGCCCACGCCCTGCTAACGAATCCGGAGCAACACCATGAAGCTGATCCTCCTGCAGAAGGTCACCAATCTCGGCGGCCTGGGTGACACCGTCACCGTCAAGCCGGGCTACGGCCGCAACTTCCTCGTGCCGCAGGGCAAGGCCGTGCCGGCCACGGCCGCCAACCTGGCCAAGTTCGAAGCCAAGCGCGCCGATTACGAAGCCAAGGCCAAGGCGATCCACGACAACGCCGAAGCCCGCAAGGCCAAGCTGGAAGGCGTCTCGGTGACCATCCGCGCCAACGCCGCCACCGAAGGCAAGCTGTACGGCTCGGTCACAACCCGTGACATCGCGGACGCGCTGACCAAGCACGGCTACGAAGTCGCCAAGTCCGAAGTGATCATGGGCGAGGGCGCCATCCGCCACATCGGCGAGTACGACGTGCTGGTTCACCTGCACGCCGACGTCGAGACCACCGTCAAGGTGATCGTCGAAGCCGAAGCCGCCTGATCCACCGATCCAGGCAGTGCTGCCGGAGGGCGCCGCGAGGCGCCCTTCGTGCTTTGTGGAGAGGGCCGTCGTCTGCGTAGTGGCCTAAGTCCATGGCCGCGCCGCACATTCCGGCAGGCCTGCGGTGGTGTGCTGGGCAACCACTGCTGCCTTCCAGTCGCGGACAGCCCAGTGCCGCGTTGTCGCAATTGCTGAGACCGCATCGTGCGATGTGCATCACATGAACGACATTGCGATATACCGGGCTTATCCACAGAGTTACGCCCACCGCTTTTGCCGCCATCCCGCATAGGATGGCAGACCGTTACAAGATCAAGGCCGCGCAGACGGCCCATCCCAGGGGATTCCGCCAGCCATGAGTGCACGTCCCGGTTTCCGCAACGACAAGCGGTTCGAGACCCGTTCCGACCAGCGCATGGACCAGTTGCGGGTCCCGCCACAGTCGGTCGAAGCCGAGCAGGCCGTGCTGGGCGGCCTGATGCTGGACCCCAATGCGTACGACCGCATCGCCGACCAGCTCAATGACAGCGATTTCTACCGTCGCGACCATCAGTTGATCTACCGGGCCATCGCCGAACTGGCACAGAAGAGCAAGCCCTTCGACGCGGTCACGCTGGGCGAGTGGTTCGAGTCGATGGGCCTGGCCGAGCAGGTGGCGGGCGGTGCCTACCTGATCGAGTTGGCCAGCACCACGCCCTCGGCGGCCAATATCGTTGCCTACGCCGAAATCGTGCGGGACAAGGCGGTCTTGCGCCAGCTGATCGACGTGGGTACCGGCATCGTCAACGACGGTTTCCAACCCGACGGTCGCGACAGCGACATGATCCTGGAAGAGGCCGAGAAGCAGGTGCTGGCCATCGCCCAGTCGCGCACGTCTGGCCGTTCGGACTTCACCGACGTGCAGAAGGCGCTGGTCGAGGCCTTTGACGTGCTGCAGACACGCTACGCCAACGGCGGCAGCGTTACTGGCTTGCCGACCGGTTACACCGAATTCGACGAACTCACCGCCGGCCTCCAGAAGACCGACCTGATCATCCTGGCCGCGCGACCCGCAATGGGTAAGACCACGCTGGCGCTGAACATGGCTGAATTTGCCGCGTTCAAGAGCAAGCAGCCTGTGGCGGTCTTCTCGATGGAAATGTCGGCCAGCCAGTTGGCATTGCGTCTGATCTCGTCAGTGGGCCGCGTCAATGCGCAGCGCCTGCGCACCGGCCAGCTGGAGGACGAGGATTGGAGCCGCGTCACCAGCGCCATTCGCCAGCTCAAGGAAGTGAAGATCTTCATCGACGACGAGCCGGGCCTGTCGCCCGTCAAGCTCGCGGCCAAGGCGCGTCGGCTCAAGCGCGAGCACGGCCTCGGCCTGATCGTGATCGACTACCTGCAGCTGATGTCGGTACCGGGAAACAGCGAGAACCGCGCGACGGAAATCTCCGAGATCTCGCGATCGCTCAAGGGCCTCGCCAAGGAATTGCAGGTGCCGGTAATTGCACTGTCGCAGCTCAACCGATCGCTGGAAACGCGCGCCGACAAGCGTCCGGTGATGGCCGACCTGCGCGAGTCGGGCGCAATCGAGCAGGACGCGGACATGATCGTCTTCATCTACCGCGACGACTACTACAACAAGGAAAACTCGCCGGACAAGGGCTTGGCCGAAGTCATCATCGGCAAGCAGCGTTCAGGCCCGACGGGCTCGATCAAGCTGAAGTTCTTTGGCGAGTACACCCGCTTCGACAACCTGTCGCACGACTCCGTCGGCAGTTTCGAGTAGCTCCGGCAGCGGCGCTCTGCTCTGGCAGAATGAGCCGTCCCAAATCTGATAGCGACGACGATGCCCATCGCGCTGGTGTGGTTCCGCAACGACCTGCGTCTAGCCGACAATCCGGCCCTGCGCGCGGCGCTTGAAGCCGGGTACACGCCAATGCCGCTGTACATCCATGCGCCGGAAGAGGAGGCGCCATGGGTGCCGGGCGCTGCAAGCGAGGCGTGGCGTCACCGGTCGCTGGCGGCGTTGGATGCGGACCTGAAGCGACGCGGAACCCATCTTCGTCTGTTCCACGGCCCCAGTCTCGCCATCCTGCAGGCGGTGATCACTGCAAGCGGCGCGGAAGCCGTTTTCTGGAACCGGCGCTACGAGCCGGCCATCGAGCAGCGTGACGCCACCATCAAGCAAACGCTGCGCGGACAAGGCCTGCGAGTGGAAAGCTTCAATGGCAGCCTGCTGTTCGAGCCGTGGGAAGTGCGCACGAAGCAGGGCGGGCCGTTCAAGGTGTTCACGCCGTTCTGGCGGGCGCTGCAGGTGCAATGGCGTATGGAAGGCCTTTGGAACGCGCCGTTGAGCCTGCCCGAGGCAGGCGTCGGGCCTGCCGGCGTGACCCTGGAGGCGCTGGGCCTGCTGCCCCGGCCTCGCTGGGATGCGCCCTTTTGGGATTCATGGACGCCCGGAGAGGCTGGTGCGCGGTCCGCACTGGAAGTGTTCATCGACGGCGCGTTGAACGGCTATGCCGAGGGACGTGACCGACCGGACCAGGTAGGCACCTCCCGTCTCTCGGCACATCTCCATTTCGGCGAAATCGCACCCTGGCGATTGGCCGCCGAGATCCAGTCGGTGCGGTCGGCGGCGTCGGCCGCCGGGGCAGACGCCTGGTTGCGGGAACTGGGGTGGCGCGAGTTCGCGCACCACCTGATGCACCATTTTCCGAACTCGACGCAGCACAACTTCAACCCCGCGTTCGACAGGTTCCCCTGGGCCAACGTGCGCGATGAGGCTCTGGAGCGTTGGCGCACGGGCAGTACCGGCGTGCCGATCGTGGATGCGGGCCTGCGTGAGCTCTGGGCCACCGGTTTCATGCACAACCGGGTCCGGATGATCGTCGGCAGCTACCTGACCAAGCACATGCGCGCGCATTGGCTGGAGGGTGCGCGCTGGTTCTGGGACACGCTCGTCGACGCGGATCTGGCCAACAATTCGCTGGGGTGGCAATGGGTGGCGGGCACCGGCGCCGATGCCGCGCCTTACTTTCGGGTGTTCAATCCCGTCACGCAGGCGGTTCGTTTCGATCCCCAAGCCCGGTACATCACGAAGTGGGTCCCCGAGCTGGGGCGTTTGCCGGTTGCACAGCGCTTTGCCCCTTGGACCGATCCGGTGCTGGCCGCCCGCCTTGCGCCCACGTACCCGTCGCATCCCCTGGTGGACCTGGCCAAGGGCCGGGATTCGGCGCTGCAGGCCTATCGCACCTTGCGCGAGTCGCGTTGACGCTGCCGATGGCAGCGTGATTCACTCCCGGCATACCACCGGAGGGGTGAATGGCCACAGCGTCGCCGAAGCCGCGTGCGCACCGGCCCAGGGGGCCGCGGCGTGAAAGCATGTCCAAGGTGGACACGGCGTGGCTGCGCATGGAGCGTGCCACCAACCCGATGATGATCACCGGCGTGCTGATGTTCGCCGAGCCGATGGGCATAGACCGCTTGCGGGAAGTCATCCGGCAGCGATTCCTCGCGTACCGGCGCTTCAAGCAGAAGGCGGTCGACACGCCCACCGGTGCGTCCTGGATCACCGACCGCGACTTCGACCTGGACTGGCATGTGCAGGCGACTGCGCTCCCGGGTCGCGCCGACAAGCACGCGATGGAGCGCTTTGTAAGTCAGCTGGCCTCCAGTCCGCTCGACCACGGGCGGCCGCTTTGGCAGTTCCATTTGGTGGAGCATTACCGCGGTGGCTCGGCCCTCGTGGCCCGCATCCATCACAGTTATGCCGATGGCATGGCCTTGGTCCAGGTCCTGTTGTCCCTGACCGATACCACCCGTGTCCCCAAGTCCGGAAGCGAACTGCATGCTGCCTGGCTCAAGCATGATCACGCGGGCGTGGCCCGCCGTGTCGGGGCCGTTGATCGCTACGTGAAGCTTGGGGCGCGCGTGGTCGAGAAAGGCATGGAGATGTATCGGGACCCAACCCTGGCGGCCGTGCTGGCGAAGGAGGGGGCGGACATCGCGCGTGAACTCGTGCACGCCATCGCCCTGTCCGATGATCCGCCGTCATTGCTGCGAGGCCCATTGGGTGTGAGCAAGCGCGTGGCGTGGGCCGAGCCTTTGGATCTGGACGAGGTCAAGGCCGTCGGGCGCGCGTGCGAATGCACGGTCAACGACGTGCTCATGGCAACAGCCGCAGGCGCATTGCGCGCTTACATGCTGGAGCGCGGTGCCGAGGTGGACGGGGTAACGCTGCGCGCCACGGTGCCCGTCAACCTGCGGCCACTCGAGCATGCCAAACAGCTGGGGAACCACTTCGGGTTGGTGTTCCTGGACCTGCCCGTTGGCGAGGGCAATCCCATCCGCCGCGTTGAACGGGTGGTGGAGTGCATGGGTGAGCTCAAGAACTCGCGGCAGGCGATCGTCGCGTATGGCCTGCTGGCCGCGCTGGGCATGGCACCGGCTGCGTTGCAGGGACTGGCCCTGGATTTATTCAGTCGCAAAGCGTCTGCCGTCGCGACCAATGTGCCGGGTCCCCAGCAGCCGCTTTACATGGCCGGATGCCTGTTGCGCGAGATGATGTTCTGGGTGCCACAAACCGGGACTATAGGTATCGGCATTTCCATCCTCAGCTACAACGGTCGCGTGCACTTCGGCCTGATCGCGGACGCCAAGCTGATCCCGGACCCGGACGCCGTCATCCAGCGCTTCGGCACTGAGTTCGACAAGCTGCTTTATCTCGCCTTGATGGGCAGTTGGGACCACCGGCTGGATGCCGACAGCGCCGGCAACCTCATTCCTGCCGAAACCTGAACAGGCCAGGACCTTCGTCACCCGCTGCTGACAAGGGCGTGTTTAGCTTGGGCGCGTCAACGACATCCCTTCCCCCAAGGACTCCCCCAAGGACTGACCGCCATGAATACCTCGCTCAAGTTTGCGCTTGCCGCTGCTCTCTCCACCGCCATGCTGGCGGGCTGCGCCACCACTGCCGGCGGCACCTACGGCAGCACCGGTCCCTCCTCCGACCAGCAGGGCATGAGCCGTACCCAGAAGGGCGCGCTGATCGGCGCCGCCGTCGGTGCCGTGGCCGGCCTGTTGTCGGGCGACGACGCGACCGAGCGCCGCCAGCGTGCGCTGGTGGGTGCCGGCGTGGGCGGCCTGGCGGGCGGTGCCATCGGCAACTACCAGGACCGTCAGGAGCGTGCATTGCGCGAGAAGATGGCCGGCACCGGCGTCGAGGTCGTGCGCCAGGGCGACAACATCACGCTCAACATGCCGAGCAACATCACCTTCGATTTTGACCGCTCCGACCTGAAGTCGCAGTTCTATCCCGTGCTGAACGACGTCGCCGCGACCCTGCAGGAATACAACCAGACCATCGTGGAAGTGGCCGGCCACACGGATAGCGTCGGCACCGACGCTTACAACCAAGCGCTGTCTGAACGCCGTGCGGCTTCGGTAGGCAACTATCTGATGAGCAAGGGGCTGATGCGCGATCGCTTCATCCTGGTCGGCGCCGGCGAAACCCGCCCGGTGGCCAGCAACGACACCGAGGCCGGCCGCGCGCAGAACCGCCGCGTGGAAATCACGCTGGTGCCGCTGCGTTCGTAATCGACATCCAGAGTAGGTAGGTGGAGACGGGCTGCCGAAAGGTGGCCCGTTTTCTTATTGGGCCGTTGCGTCAGGGAATGGCGGCGCGGGTTGGCGGCAGCTCGGGCCAAGACAAGGTAGTTCGGGGCGCGGGGACCGGAAAAGAAAAACCCCAGTCGTTGCCGACTGGGGTTCGCTATTGGTGGAGGTGGGCGGAATCGAACCGCCGTCCGAAGGCACTCCATCCCCGGCACTACATGCTTAGCTCACCGTTGGATCTCGTCCCGGGGCAGCACGGTGTGCAAAGCGCACCCAAGGACCAGCCTGCTTTGGGTTAACTAGGGGCTGACAGGCGGCCACCCCCGGCGATTCCGTGATGATGACCCTACGCTGCGAGCACGGACACAAGCAGTTTCGGGGCTTACGCCTTAAGCGGCGAGAGCGTAGTTGTCGTCGTTGGCAACTAGAGTTTTGCAGCTGGATTTACGAGGAAAGCTACCCCCTCGGCATGCGCCAGGCGACTTTGCAACCCCCGTCGAAGCCAGTGCACCCCCGGGGACAGCCAACATCGCTGACAACGTCAGTATAGGGGTCGTGGGCCCGTACTCAAGAGGGTATTGCGTACCGTGAGGCCGCGGTTCAGATGACATGACCTCCACAACCACGGGTTATGCTCACCGCCATGAGTGCAATTGATCCTGTGTCCGGGACGGACCGAGGACACCGTTGGCGATCCGGCCCTGGCGCGCACCTGCTGGCGTTGGCGGTGCTGGTCGGCTCGTTGGGTATCGTGGTTGCCCTGTGGCGCGTGGCCTATCAGCGTGAAATGGAGGTCTCCCGCCAGGCCTTCGTCCAGGACGCCGAAGAAGTGGCCGAGCGCGTCCGGCAGCGAATGGTCAAGTACGAGTTGGTGCTGCGAGGCGCGGGCTCGTTGTTCGCCTCGTTGGCCAGGCCAACACCGCAGCAGTGGCGTGCGTACGTCGAGCGCCTGGACGTGGAGAAGCGCTTCCCGGGGATGGTCGGGCTGGGCTTTGCCGGCTATGTCAGCCAGGGGCGCATGGTTGCGTTGCAGCGCGAGTGGCTGGACTCGGGTTACGGCCGGCTGGAAATCCGCCCGCACGGAGTCCGGCCGTACTACGGCCCCATTCTGTACCTGGAGCCACGCACGCGCGTCAACGCCGAAGCGATCGGCTTTGACATGTACTCCGAATCGGTGCGTCACCGGGCAATGTCAGCGTCTGCCGAGACGGGCCTGCCGCATCTGACCGGTCCGGTGCAGCTGGTGCAGGACGGAAGCCAGCCCCGGGCAGGCATGCTCATGTATTTGCCCGTCTACCTGGGGGGTGTTGAACCCCCGACAGTCGCCGGGCGCCGCGAAGCGCTATTGGGATGGGTGTATGTGCCGTTACGCGCCGAGCACCTTGTCCACGCGGCCTTGGGTGAGCTCGGCGGCATCGAGGATGTCGCCTTTCGCATCGTCGACGTGACGCGCCCCCAGGAGCGGGAGATCTTCACGACGCCGCCGATGGCCCAGGACGCGCCCGCCTTTGCCCACAGTCTCGAACTTGAGCACTACGGCCGCCGGTGGCGGTTCGACTTCCAATCCGCTCCGCTGGCGCAGGCGGTGCCCCACCTGAAGGGCTTGTACTGGACCGGTGGGTTGGGCTTGCTGGTTTCCCTGCTGCTCTACGCGATGGCATGGATGCTGGTGCGCACCCAAGCCCGCGCGCGCGCACTGGCCGAGCGCATGACCGAGGACTTCCGCCGCAGCGAGGAGCGGTTCCGCATTGCGGCCGAACATTCGGCGATCGGCAAGGCCCAACTGGACCGGGAAGACCGTATCGTCGGTGCGAACGCAGCCCTGTGCAGGATCGTGGGGCGGGACCGGGACGCGCTGCTGGGTCGGCCGCTGTCGACATTGTTCGCGCCGGGCGACGTTCGCGAGACTGTCGACGACGAGGGCGTTCGTCGCGCCAATCGCCAGATCGTTCGCCAGGATGGCGATGTCCGGGAGGTCCAGCTCACGTTCTCGATCATCCCCGGCAACATCGGGCAGGACCTGGCCGGGCTGGTGCAGGTGGAGGACGTAACCGAGCGGGTGCGCGCTGAAGCTCGCGTGCATGCGCTGAACCGGACGCTGGAGGCGCGGGTGGCGTTGCGGACACGTGAATTGAGCCATGCCAACCAGGAACTCGAGGCGTTTGCGTACAGCGTTTCGCATGACCTGCGCGCGCCCTTGCGCGCCATCGATGGCTTCAGTCGCATCCTGGGTGAACGCTACGCCGCTGTTTTGGACGCGGAGGGTGTCGACTACCTCAATCGCGTGCGCAAGGCCGCCGGCCGGATGGGTGAGTTGATCGATGCATTGCTGAAGATGTCTCGGGTCAGTCGGGGCGAAATGCGCCTCGAGCGGCTGGACCTGTCCCATATTGCCGGTGAGGTGATGGAGGAGTTGAGGGCGTCCTCACCGCACAGGAACGTCGACGTGGTGATCGCGCCCG
>CBFGOS010000035.1:0-12800 GCA_965650425.1 uncultured Lysobacter sp.
GCCGCACGCGGATTGCCCGGCACCGGCTGGTTGTAACCGTCGCCACTGAACGGCAGGTCTTCCCAGTTCTCCGACGAGCTCAGGTTCTGGCTGTACTGGATGTAGTTGAAACCGGTGGTGTTGTAAGCATTGCTCAGCCAAACCTGCGGCGACTCGCCACGGAACAGGCCGAAGCCACCGCGCAGCTGCGTCGGGCGCGCGCTGTCGAAGGTGTAGTTGAAACCGAAGCGCGGCTGGATCAGCCAATCCTCGTTGAGGACCTGGGAGTTGTCATAGCCGAAGGCCGTTTCGGCAGCGGCGTTGTAAACCGGCAGCGAATCGACGCCCGGCTTGTCTGCGCGGATGCCGTAGTTGAGCGTCAGGTTGCTGTTGACGTACCAGGTGTCCTGCAGGAAGAAGCCCAGCGAGTCGTACTTGAAGGCGCCCGCGACCGAATCGAAGGATTCGCCCGGCTGCGGGGTACGCAGGTTGTAGGTGCTCCACTTGCCCGCGGCGAAGTTGTCCAGGCCGAAGAACTCGTAAACACCGAACAGCTGCGGACCGTAGATGTTGTAAACGTCGTTTTCGCTGTAGTCGAAGCCGAACTTCACGTCATGGTCGCCCAGGGTGAGCGTACCGGCGCCGAAGGCGTTCCAGGTTTCGGTGTACAGCGCGTTCTGGTGCGAGTTGACCTCGGTACCCAGGTACAACGAGTCACCCGACGGGGACGCTTCCGTGCCACCGAAGAAGATGCGCACGCTCGGGGCGCTGGTCGGGGTCTCGCGCACCGCGGAATAGTCGCGGTAAGACACCTTGAATTCGGTGGAGAAGTTGTCGGTCCAGTCGCTGAACAGCTGGCCGACGTAGCTCTCCACGCTCTTGACGTGCTGATACCAGTACGAGCTGAGCGAAATCGAGCTCGAGTTGATGCCATTCACGCGCAGCTTGCTCTGCTCCAGGTTGGAGTAGCGCAGGCTGAAGCGATGGGCGTCGTTGATGTTCCAGTCGATCTTGGCGGCGTACTCTTCCAGATCGGTGTCGCCCGAGGACTCCAGGCCGCCGGCATCGATGCCGTACGACTGAGCGATCTGCGTGGCACGCGCGATGTCATCCATGTCGATGACGGCGTTGGTCTTGCCCAGGGCGCTGCCGGCGATGTCCGCACCCGGCGCCGCCTGGTTGAACTTCTCGTAGTTCAGGAAGAAGAACAGCTTGTCCTTGACCAGCGGACCACCGAAGGTCATGCCGTAGGTCTGCTCGTCCTCGAAGCCGTTGAACTTCTGGCCGGTCGGGTCATCGCCGAACCACTCGCCATCGCGGTAGTAGCCGTAGACCGACCCGTGGAATTCGTTGGTACCGGACTTGGTCACGGCGTCAACCACCGCGCCGGTGGCGCCGGTGATGGTCACATCGTACGAAGCCAGGTCGATGTTGAGCGCTTCGATCGCATCCATCGCCACCGGCTGGCGGCGGGTCGGCATGTTGTTGCCTTCCAGGCCGAAGGTGTCGCTGGCCGAGACGCCGTCGATGCGGATGGCGTTGTAACGCGGGTTCTGGCCGCCGGCGCTGATGCTGCCGCTGGCGCGGTCGGTGAACGCCACGCGCGGGTCAAGGCGCATGTAGTCCTGGATGTTGCCATTGATCGAAGGCAGGGCCTCGATGGTCTCGCGCGTCACGCTGGTGCCGGCGCCCATCTTGCTGGCACTGAATACTTCCGAGCCGCCGGCATACAGTGCCTGCACGGCTTCAACGGTGGCCACCGAGTTGTCGAGCTTGCTGTCGACCTGGATGACGTTGCTCAGGGTCAGGAAGACGTTGTCTTCGCTGGAGGTGCCTTCGCCGGCCTTGGTGATCGTGATCGTGTACGGGCCACCGACTCGCAGGCCGCGAGCGTTATAGCGGCCGCTGGCGTCGGTCGTTGCGCGGCTGACGGTGCCGGATTCCACGTGGGTGATGGTGACGTCCGCGCCGGCGACGGGCCTGCCGTCTGCGCCGGTCACCACGCCACCCACGCCCGCCGACGTCTGCTGGGCAAACGCCGGAGCGGTCGCCAGCGCGGCGAGGAGCCCAAGCGTCAGCCTGGACATACGAACACGATTCTTGTCGGTCATGAAAACTGGCCTCGATGCATTTTTTGAGTTCGACAGAGCCCGGTCCGCGCCCCCCGATGGCGCGCACGGCCCGTTGCGTTTCAGCTGCCCCACCCCGCGCTCGAGCGCGCCGGGTTAATGACAGGTTAACATACTGATCCGCATGTGTTTCTGTTTCATGACCGCCGTCAAATTACGGCCAAGAGACGCCGGGGCGGCCCAGCGGAGTCCCCACCCCGGCCAGAGGTACGCGATTTTCGCGCCAAATCAAGGGGTTATGGCGCGGAGATTTGCAGGTAGGTCCCCAAGCCGTCCAGGAACATCTGGACCGAAATCGCGACCAGGAGCATGCCCATGAGGCGCTCCACGGCGGTAAGCACCCGAGACCCCAACCACTTGTACAGGTAGGTGGCGGACATCAGGATCGCCGCCGTCGCGCCCCAGGCAATGACCAGGGCCAGGCTCCAGTCGCCCAGACGGGTGGGCTCGTTGCTGCCCATCAGCATCACCGCCGCCATGCCCGACGGCCCCGCCACCAGCGGAATGGCCATCGGCACGATGAAGGGCTCGCCATCCGGTATCTCGCCCATCAGCCCTTCCGGCGGGGGGAAGATCATCCGGATGCCGATCAGGAACAGGACGATGCCCCCGGCGATCGATACCGACTCCTGGCGAAGGTGCATCAACTCCAGCGCGTATTTACCGCCCCAGAGGAACATCATCAGCACGCCCAGGGCGATCAGCAGTTCCCGGGCCACGATGATCCGCTGGCGACGGGCCGGCAGCCCGCGCAACAGGCTGAGGAACACCGGGACATTGCCCAGCGGATCCAGGATGAGAAACAGCAACAGCGCGGCGGAGGCGATGGTCATCAGGCGGAGGCTCGGCTGGCGGAATCAGGATAAGCCCGCGCCAGACGGCGCGGGCGGAAAACGGCGCGCCACGGTCAGGGCTGGGGCGCCCACACCGTGCCGCGATGGACCGCGCCTTCCGGCGACAACAGCGTGACACACGCCCCTGCATACGCGACGGGATCACGTGCCTGGCGGTCGTTCTCATCCACGTATGCCTTGCTGCGCAACGGCGTGCGCATCGGGCCGGGTTGCAGGCCGCACACACGCACGTTGGAGTTGCGCAACTCGGCATGCAGCATGCCAACGAGTGCCGACAGCCCGTGCTGGGCCAGCCCGTATCCGCCCCAGTACGCCTGCCCCACGCGCGCGAGGTCGTCGACGGTGAACACCAGCGACGCATCGGGCGCCTTGGCCATCAACGGCAGGCACGCCTGGGACAACCACCAACGCGCGGTGAGATTGACATGCAGGGCACGCGCGAACGCGGCCGGATCGGTTTGCAGCAACGGCGTCAGCCCGCGGAATTCGGCGGCGCAGTGCAGCACGCCATCCAGACGGCCCAACTCGGCCTCGACGCGCTCAGCCATCTCGGCGTAGTCGTCGGGCGACGCACCCTCCAGGTCCAGCGGATACAGCAGCGGCTCCGGCCCCTCCGCCGCCAGCGCGTCATACAGCCGGTTGAGCTTGGGCACCTTGCGCCCCAGCAGCACGACGGTGGCACCGGCGCGTGCGCACGCCAGCGAGGCAGCGCTGCCAAGCCCGCCGTGCGCCCCCGCGACCAGGACCACGCGGCCGGACAATGCAGCTTCGGTCATCGGCGCGGCGCTCACTGGCCCTGGGTTTCGCTGACCATGCGGGCGAGCTCACCTGACTCGAACAACTCAAGGGTGATGTCGCAGCCACCGATCAACTCGCCATTGATGAAGAGCTGCGGGAAGGTCGGCCAGTTGGAATAGCGCGGCAGGTTGGCGCGGATCTCGGGGTCTTCCAGCACGTTGACGGTGTGCAGTTGCGTGGCACCGGCCGCCTTCAGGGCCTGCACGGAGCGACTGGAGAACCCGCACATCGGGAACTGCGCGGTGCCCTTCATGAAAAGCACGATGGGGTGGCCTTCGACTTCGGCCTTGATGCGGTCCATCACGGACATGGTGCGACTCCTGCAAAGGTGCGTTGCCGGGTTTGACGTCCGGGCAACGGCGCATGGGGATAGAATGCCCATTCTAATCGTTCTGACCCCTGCGGACCCGGGCCCCGCCCGCGCCGCGCCCCCAACCGCCAGCCCCTGCTGCAAGGAGCAAGCCCCATGGCCATCGAACTGCCTGCCCTCCCCTACGACCGTACCGCGCTTGAGCCGCACATCTCGGCCGAGACGATCGATTTCCACTACGGCAAGCACCACCAGACCTACGTGACCAACCTCAACAACATGATCGCTGGCACCGAGTTCGCCGACATGTCGCTGGAGGACATCATCCGCAAGTCGCAGGGCGGCATGTTCAACAACGCCGCGCAGATCTGGAACCACACCTTCTACTGGAACTGCCTGTCGCCCAATGGCGGCGGCGAGCCGGCGGGCAAGCTGGCCGATGCCATCAACAAGGCCTTCGGCGACTTCGCCAAGTTCAAGGAAGAGTTCACCAAGGTCACTGTGGGCACCTTCGGCTCGGGCTGGGGTTGGCTGGTGCAGCGCCCGGACGGTTCGCTGGCGCTGGTGAGCACCTCCAACGCCGCCACCCCGCTGACCGGCGAGGACACCCCGCTGCTGACCTGCGACGTGTGGGAACACGCCTACTACATCGACTACCGCAACGCCCGCCCGAAGTACGTCGAGGCGTTCTGGAACCTGGTGAACTGGGACTTCGTCGCCTCGCAGATGAAGTAAGCGAGGGCGATTGCCTGACGCGCGAACGGCCGGGGAAACCCGGCCGTTTGTCTTTGTTCACCAGGACAAGGATCGCTAGCGTAAGTGGTATCCGTACTTCGCCGCCAATTCCGCATCATTGCCATACTCACCGTGGCACGTGGCGAAGTAGAGATTGGCCAGTCCCTGCACTGCGCCAGAGACGCCGCGGGGGCTCAGCCTCAAGGCTTCGCCATGCGCCTTGACCATGGCATAGGGGGCCTCGCGTGAGCAGCGCACTTCAGCCGGCAGCCCGTCGGCGTCCCAATCGATGGCTACCCGGTCCGGCGCGTTTGGGTAGGCCGCCGGATGCGTGGACTCGCCCTCGGTGACGTGTAACCGGTAACGCGGCGCACCAGCGCTTCCGGTGCGTTGTACATCGTCATACCGGTTCCAGACGCACCCGCCCATGCGGCAGGTGGTGCGGATGACCCAGCCCCGCCGGGGAGCGGATGCAAAGGCGGCACTTTCCGGAGGGGGCGCTCCCTGCGTAGAGCCGCCTACCGCCACCGGTGGGCGCACGGGCAGAGGCGCTGCGGGCCCGCGGGGCTCAGGTGAAGCCGATGGGCCCGGCGATGCGCCCTCCTGATCGGGTGCCCGGTCGGCTGCCGGAGGCGGCTGCGAGGGCCCGCTGCAGGCGCAGGCAAGTGCCACTACCAAGCCCGCGGCACAACACCGTGTAAAGGGATGTCGTTTCATCCCACCACGGTGGCAACGATCAGGTCTGCAGTGCGTGAATCACCGGCGTGACCTGGGCCTCACGGCCAAGGGCGGCGCCCACACGCGCGAGCACCGCGGCGAGTTCGTCCGCCGCGTCAGAGCGCAGCGTGGCGTGGCCGACCTTGCGGCCTTCGCGCGGCTGCTTGCCGTAGTCGTGCCAATGACCGCCTGGCTCGGAAAGCACGGCCGCTGGATCCGGCATCGCGCCGATCCAGTTGAGCATGCACGCCGTGCCTACCATGCGCGTGTCCCCCAGCGGCAAGCCCAGCACCGCCCGCAGGTGGTTCTGGAACTGGCTGGTCTCGCTGCCTTCGATGGTCCAGTGGCCGGAATTGTGCACGCGCGGCGCCAACTCATTCGCCAGCAGTTCGCCATCGCGGCAGAACAGTTCCAGCGCGAACACGCCGACGTAATCCAGCGCCTCGGCCAACTTGCGTGCATGGTCGATGGCGGTAGCGGTCATGCCATCGTCCACCTTGGCGGGCGCGAGGCTGGCGGACAGCACGCCATCCACGTGCCAGTTCTCGGTCAGCGGCCAGGCGCGGAACTCGCCATCGCGGCCGCGCACGGCCACCACGCTCAGCTCGCGCTGGAATGCCACGAAGCCTTCCAGGATCAACCCCACCTTGTCCGCCTGCGCGCCCAGGGCCTCCCAGGCGGCGGACACATCGGCCGGGGTCTTGATACGGAACTGACCCTTGCCGTCGTAGCCCAGCCGGCGGGTCTTGAGGATGCAGGGTGTACCGATATCGGCCACCGCGGCGTCCAGGTGTTCGCGCGTATCGATGGGGGCGAACGGTGGCACCGAAATGCCCAACTCGCGGAACAGGGTCTTCTCGGCGAGGCGGTCCTGTGCGGTGGCCAGGGCGCGCGGGTTGGGAAACACCGGGACGCGGTCGGTCAGCCACTGCGCCGACTCGGCGGGCACGTTTTCGAAGTCGAACGTGGCCACGTCCACCCGCGACGCGAATTCGGCCAGCGCGCCCTCGTCGGTGTAATCGCCCACCACCATCGGCGCAAACTGTCCCGCGCAGGCATCGGCCACGTTATCCATCACCAGGAAGCGCAGGCCCAACGGGGCGCCGGCCAGCGCCATCATGCGGGCCAACTGGCCGCCGCCGAGGATGCCAACGGTGGTCATGCGGGAATCGGGATTGCTCATCGCTTCGGGTTCGGGGCGTGCGGGAAGGTCAGGGGTTGGCAGGACTGGCAGCCGCGGCAGCGCCACCGCTGCCTCATCAACGACGCGGGTCGTCGTTGGCGGCAACGTCGTCGGTCTGCTTCTGGCGGAAGGCCGCCAAGGCCTCGCCAATGGCCGGGTGATCGTGCGCCAGCATCGCCGCTGCGAACAGCGCCGCATTGGCCGCGCCCGCATTACCGATGGCGAAGGTGCCCACCGGGATGCCGGCCGGCATCTGCACGATCGACAGCAGCGAGTCCATGCCATTGAGCGCCTTGCTCTGCACCGGTACGCCCAGCACCGGCACCGCAGTCTTGGACGCCAGCATGCCCGGCAGGTGGGCGGCACCGCCGGCGCCGGCGATGATCGCGCGGAGACCACGGGCGGCGGCGGTGTAGGCGTATGAGAAAAAAACGTCCGGCGTGCGGTGCGCGGACACCACGCGGACTTCGTGGGGGACGCCAAGCGCTTCGAGCTTGGCCGCGGCGTGCTGCATCGTCTCCCAGTCGGAGCGCGATCCCATCACGATGCCGACCAGCGGCGCAGAAGCGTTGTCAGGGGGGGTCATGGCTGGCCCTTGCGGCAAAACGGTATTCTACCGGCCTTCCGCCAGAGCTTCACCGTATGGACCGCAAACTGCTCGACCTGCTCGTCTGCCCGGCCACCCGCCAGCCGCTCGCCCTGCTCGACAGCCGCGGCCTGCACGCCCTGAACGCCGCCATCCAGGCGGGCGGCATCGTCCGTGGCGATGGCAGCCCGCAGGCCGAGGCCGTGCGCGAGGCGCTGGTGACCCGCGACCACAAGACCGTCTACCGCGTGGACGACGGCATCCCGGTGCTGTTGGTCGAGGAGGCCATCGCCACCGCCCAGGTGCCGGATTTCCCGGCGGCATGAGCATGGCCCCGTCCGAGCCGCACGCGGCGCGCATTACCCCGCCGCCCGCCACGACGGTCGAGGCGGACGTGGCCGCAGCGCTGGCCGAAGACCTTGGCACCGGCGATGCGACGGCAGCACTGTTGCCCGACGTGGCAGACAGCGCCTATCTGTTGTGCAAGGAAGACGCCGTGGTCTGCGGACGTCCTTGGTTCGATGCGTGCCATCGCGCCCTGGATCCGGACGTGCACATCCACTGGCGCGTGGCTGAAGGCGATCGCGTGCGCCAGGGCACCGTTCTGGCCACGCTGCAGGGACGCGCGCGGGCGCTGGTGAGCGCCGAACGGGCGTCGCTGAACTTCCTCCAGACGCTGTCCGGCACCGCTACGGTGACCGCGCGCTACGTCGACGCGGTACGCGGCACGCGGGCCCGGATCCTGGACACGCGCAAGACGATTCCCGGCCTTCGCCAGGCACAGAAGTACGCGGTGCGCGTCGGCGGCGGCGTCAACCACCGGATGGGGTTGTACGACGCGGTGATGCTGAAGGAGAACCACATTCGGGCCGCCGGCTCACTGACCGGCGCAGTGCATGCCGCGCGGGCCATCCATCCGGCCCTGCCGCTGATCGTGGAAGTCGAAACGCTGGCCCAACTCGAGGAAGCATTGGCGGTAGGTTGCGACCGCATCCTCATTGATGATTTTGACGCCGCCACGCGTCGCGAGGCGGTCCGCATCACTGGCGGGCGCATCCCGCTGGAGGTGTCCGGTGGCGTGGACCTGGACGGCCTTCGGATGATTGCCGAGGATGGCGTCGACTGCATTTCCATCGGCGCACTGACCAAGCACGTTCGCGCGATCGACCTGTCGCTCAAGCTGGGGCCGCCACCGGTCGCACTGGCCTGAGCGGTCGGGCAACCTGCGCCGTCCAACCGCGTCGAACGCATTCGGTGCGCGCCGGCGCTGTCTGCAACGGCGCCTCTGGGCGGGCCGCCTTTTACATCAGCGCCATTGCCGCTACTGCCGCCGCCACGACGACGGCGATGGCCGCCGCTGCCACCCAATAACGCCGCAGACCCGACGATGACGACGGGCGCATCGACTTGGCGACGACCTCCTGGGTCCCGCTGGACAGCAGCTGGAAGCGCATTGTGTCGAAGCCAATCTCGTCGCCCGCGCGGGCCTCGCCGCGCAGCACCCGCTTGCCGTTGATGAAGGTACCGTTGGACGAGCCCACATCCTCGACCTGCACGCTGTGGTCGTTCGCGAGCAAGCGCGCGTGAGCGCGGGATAGCCCGGGTTCGTCGAGCCGCAGCGAGCACTCTGGGCCGCGACCCACCGTCACCACGCCGGTCAACGGGATGCTGCGCCCGAAGGCCCGACCTGACGTACCCCGCAGCACGAACTTGGGCGCGACCGGGCGGACGGCCGTGGCACCGGGATCGTCGTTGGCCGACGACGCCACGTGCCAAGGATCGGAGAGCTTTTTCACCGGCGCGGCAGGCTCTATGGCGGCCAGGCGCGCCTGCACGCCATGGAAAGCAACGGCATCACCAGCACGCAGCGAGATGAGTCCCTCCACCATGCGCCCGTTGACGCTGACATCGGCCGAGTGGCCGACCTCCAGCATGACGCCTGTACCCGTGACGTGGAGCAGACAGTGTTCGGGATGAACCCCCGGGCGATCGATCACCACATTGGCATCGGGGTCCGACCCCACCCGATTGATGCCTGGGCCTAGCAGCACTTGGGGACACTCCCCCCCCGGAAACACGAGCTTCATCGCGACGCAGTCCCCTTGCAGACGATTGAAGTTGTGGCGCTTGCGACACCGTCGCCGCGCCCGCACATTAGTCAGATGCCGACTCTAATCATCCTGATGATCGCAACTGCGATTGTCGTCTCAATCTGGAACGCCAACCGCGCGGCGGCCGAACGGGCCGAAGCAGTCGGACGGGACGCCTGCCGCGCGGCGGGGGTGCAGTGGCTGGATCAAAGCGTGCATGCGATCGCCTGGCGCCTTTACCGCCAGGAGAGCGGCTGGCTCGGCATGGAACGTACCTTTCGCTTTGACTACTCGATCCAGGGCGATGATCGCCACGTCGGACGCATGGTGTTGCGCGGGGATCGACTGGTGTCGTTCAGCGGGCCTGTGACGACCACGCCCATTCCCTTCCAACCACCGGGGGACTGAGCGGGCTACTTCACGACGCGAAGGAAAGGACCGCCCGGACGCGGCCTGGGCGAATCGGGGCCGGCAGGATCATCCCCGCCATCGCCGTCATCTGCCCCGGACGTGTCGGGCACGGCGCTCAGGCTCGGGCGTGCCGGCGTCGTGGTGACGACAGGTGCCTCGCTGTCGACGCCCGCCATCTCAATGTCGATGTCCCCGTCCGTATCGCCCGCGCCCAGGTCTTCGGGCAGCGCCATGCCCTGACCGGTTTCACGCGCATAAATCGCGAGTACGGCACTCACGGGCACGGACACGGAGTGGCTCACGCCACCGAACCGCGCACTGAATCGAATCACGTCGTTGGTCATTTCCAGCCGCGCAACGGCGCGCTCGGCCACGTTGAGCACGATGCGCCCGTCCTTGACCGCGTGTACCGGCACCTGCACACCCGAACGCGTGGCATCCACCAGCAGGTGCGGGGTCATGCCGTTGTCCGCGATCCACTCGTACAGGGCCCGCAACAGGTACGGGCGGTGGCTGGTCATCGGCGGAAACTGATCGGTCATGCACGCAGTGTAACGTCGCCTGCCCTGCGCGGCGACGCCCACTGGCCAACCGGCGCTACTCAGGCAGGAAGATCGCGCAAACGGCGCTCGTGCTCGGTGAGGCTGCGTGCGAAGCCGGGGCTTCGGAAGATGCGATTGCCGTAGTCCTCGATCGCCTTGCCGTCCTTGGGCATCGGCACGCCCAGGGCGTCGAGGCGCCAGATGATGGGCGCCATGGCACAGTCGGCCAGGCTCATTTCGGGATTGAGGAAGAACTTGGAGGCCTTGAACAGGGGCACGGACGCGGTCAGCAATTCCTTGAGACGCTTGCGACCGGCGTCGGCCTGCGCCTTGTTGCCCAGCTGGATGGCCTGCACCTGCGGCACCCAGTCGATCTCCAGGCGCAGCATCGCCAAGCGCAGGCGAGCGCGCGACAGCGGGTCGACCGGCATCAGCGGCGGATGCGGATAGCGTTCGTCCAGGTATTCGCTGACGACACTGGCGGCATAGAGCACCAGCTCGCGCTCCACCAGCGTCGGCACGGAGTGGTAGGGGTTGAGGTCGACGAGGTCTTCAGGCGGGTTCTGCGGGTCGACCGGCACCAGGTCGTAGGTGACGCCCTTGGCGGCCAGGACCAGGCGGACGCGGTGGGACAGCACGCAATCCGTCGCGGAGAACAGGGTGAGGGCATTACGCATTCTGGGGCTAGCCGCCATCATCGACCTCGCTGTGAGCCGGATTCCACCGGCTACAAGACGCCACCCACCCCGTGTGGGCAGTCGCCAACAACCGAGCCTAACGCTTTTTCCACATTTGCCACATCCCCCCCTCGCGGGGACCAGATGTGCAAAGGCCCGCGCGAGGCGGGCCTTTGCTTGGTAGCCGTCAGTGTTCGACGTCTCGCCAGTATTCCTGCTTCAGCAACCAGGCCAGGAAGGTCAGGAAGGCCAGGAACAGGATCACCCACACGCCGATCTTCTCGCGCTTGAGGGCGGCCGGCTCACCGGCATACTCCAGGAACGCCGTGATGTCGCGGGCGGTCTGGTCGAACTGCTCCGCGTTCTGCACGCCCGCCTGGGTCACGGTCAGGCCCAGCACCGGGCGTTCGCCGGTTGCGTCAGGCTTGCCGAACTCGGCGTGCTGCAGACCCTGCAGCTCCCACAAGGGGTTGGGCATGGAGGCATTGGGAAACAGCTTGTTGTTCCAGCCCAGCGGACGGGTTTCGTCCAGGTAGAACGACTTCAGGTAGGTGTAGACCCAATCACTGCCACGCACGCGGCTGATCAAGCTCAGGTCCGGCGGTTGCTTGCCAAACCACTGGTTGCCCTGCGCCTCGGTCATGCTGACCTGGATCTGCTCGCCGACCTTGGCGCCGGTGAAGTTGAGGTTCTTCATCACCTCGTCTTCGGTCAGGCCCAGATCCTCGGCCATGCGCGAGTAGCGCAGGTACTTCAGCGAGTGGCAGCCCGAGCAGTAGTTCATGTACAGCTGGGCGCCACGCTGCAGCGAGGCACGGTCGTTGAGGTCGGTACCCGCCTGCTGCACGTCGCCGCCCGCGGCCGCGAAGGCCGAAACCGAGACCAGCAGGCCGGCGGCGAACACCGCCAGCTTCTGGAAGCGGGACACCCGCTTCGAAACAGTTGCGTTAGTCATGCATCGTCACCCGTTCCGGCACCGGCTTGGTCTTGTCGAGCTTGGTCCACAGCGGCATCGTGATGAAGAAAGCGAAGTAGTAGAAGGTCAGCACGCGACCCACCTGGGTTTCCACCGGGTCGGTGCCCGGGCCGGCGCCGATCTTGCCCAGCCAGATGAAGCTGGCGGCGAAGGCCAACAGCAGGCCCCACGACAGCAGGCCGCGGTAGCGGTAGGACTTGACCTTGGAGCGGTCCAGCCACGGCACAGCGAACAGGATGGCGATCGCCGAGAACATCACGATCACGCCGCCCAGCTTGTCCGGGATAACGCGGAGCATCGCGTAGTACGGGGTGTAGTACCACACCGGCTTGATGTGGGCCGGGGTCACCAGGCGGTTGGCCTCGGTGAAATTGTCATGCTCCAGGAACCAGCCGCCGAAGGCCGGTGCGAAGAAGATGACGAACGCGGCCAGCATCAGGAAGAAGCCAACGCCCACCAGGTCCTTGACCGTGTAGTACGGATGGAACGGAATGCCGTCCTTGGGCTTGTTGGCATCCCAACGGTTGCCCTTCGGACCCTTCTTGATGTCCACGCCGTCCGGGTTGTTGGAGCCCACTTCGTGCAGCGCGCCCAGGTGCAGGACGACCAGCAGCAGCAGGACCAGCGGCAGCGCGATGACGTGCAGCGCGAAGAAGCGGTTCAGGGTGGCGTCGCCGGGCAGGTAGTCGCCCATGATCCACTCGACCAGGCCGTTGCCGATGACCGGGATCGCGCCGAACAGCGAGATGATCACCTTGGCGCCCCAGAACGACATCTGGCCCCACGGCAGCACGTAGCCCATGAAGGCCTCGG
>CBFGOS010000036.1:0-12784 GCA_965650425.1 uncultured Lysobacter sp.
GTGCCGAGCTGCGAGATGGTGCGCATGGTGAACTCGGGTACCGAGGCGACGCTCTCGGCGATCCGGCTGGCACGCGGTGCGACGGGGCGCTCGCGCATCGTCAAGTTCGAGGGCTGCTACCACGGGCATGGCGACAGCTTCCTGGTAAAGGCCGGAAGCGGCGTGATGACGCTGGGCCTGCCGAATTCACCCGGCGTGCCGTCGGCGCTGGCGGACCTGACGCTGACCCTGCCGTACAACGATTTCGAGGCGGCGACCAAGCTGTTCGACGATGTGGGTAGCGAGATCGCCTGCCTGATCATTGAACCGATTGTCGGCAACGCCAATTGCATCCTGCCGCGCGACGGCTACCTGCAGCACCTGCGCGCGCTTTGCACGCAGCACGGTGCGCTGCTGATCTTCGACGAGGTGATGACCGGCTTCCGCGTGGCGCTGGGCGGCGCGCAGCAGCGCTATGGCATCACCCCTGACCTGAGCACGTTCGGCAAGATCATCGGCGGCGGCATGCCGGTGGGCGCCTATGGCGGCCGTCGCGACCTGATGTCGCAGATCGCTCCGGCGGGCCCGATCTACCAGGCCGGCACGCTGAGCGGCAATCCGGTGGCGATGGCGGCGGGCCTGGCCACGCTGGAGCTGATCCAGGCGCCGGGCTTCCATGACGCGCTGGAGCGCAGCACGCACGCACTGTGCGACGGCCTGGAGGAGGCCGCGCGCGAAGCAGGCGTGGCATTCACCACGACGCGCGCCCCAGGCATGTTCGGCCTGTATTTCCGCGAGGGGCCGATCGAGACGTTCGAGGATGCGAAGGCGTCGGACACGGCTCGATTCAACCGTTTCTTCCACGCGATGCTGGAGCGTGGCGTGTATCTGGCACCGTCAGCCTTTGAAGCGGGCTTCGTGTCCAGCGCGCACGGCGGGGCCGAAATTGCGCATACCGTGGCGGCGGCGCGCGAGGCGTTCGCGGTTGCCAAGGCCGGGTGAGCGACCTCCAGTAGGGGTTGCGTCCCTAGGCCAGCGGCGGTAACCGGGCGTGTTCCACTTTATCGCCGCTGAAACCATCGAACAGCGTGCGGTGGCGGCGCAGCGAAAGTTCATCGTCGCGGGTGGCGTAGCCGCGCACCCACGCGATCAGCATGGCCAGGTTGCGGTCCTGCGCGGCAGGACTGGAGTACTTGTGCGGCTCCCACGGCCGCGCGCGGCAGTTGGCGACGCACACCTCCACCCCCGGGTTGAGGAACACCAGTTGCGTGGCGTGGACCAAGGCGAGTTCGGCCAGATCGGCGTAGCAGCCTTCCATGATCCAGCCCGGATGCTGGGCCTGAAAGTCCGCGATGGCCGCGGCACTCTCAGCCAGACAGCGCCGGGTCGGCGGCGCCGAAGGTGCCCACGCAATGGTATCCAGGTACAGGTGCGCGAGGCCGTGGCGATCGGCCAAGGCCTTCGCAAGCGTTGATTTGCCCGAGCCCGAATTGCCGATGATGACGATCCGCTGCATGGCCGCATCCCTTCGCTGGACGTGCTGAGGGCTTCGCTCAGCCGGCGACGACGTCGGCGAGCGCCGCACGCAGGCGCTTGAGGCCCTCCGCCACATCCTCGTCGCCAATGTTCAGCGCCGGCACGAAGCGCAACACGTCGGGGCCGGCCTGCAAGGTCAGTAGGCCATGTTCGACGCAGCGATCGAGGATCTCGCCGGCCTTGCCGGCATGCTCGGGGCGCAGTTGGGCACCGAGCATCAGGCCGCGACCGCGGATTTCGCTGAAGAGATGAAACTCGGCGTCCAGCGCGGAAAGGCCGTCGCGAAGTGCCTGCGACTGGCGTGCGACGTTGGCCAATAGCGCCGGGGAAGACAACTCGCGCAGCGCGGAGCCGGCCACCGCGGTGGCCAGCGGGTTGCCACCGAAGGTGGTGCCGTGCGCACCGAACTGCATGGTTTCGGCGGCCTCGGCGCCCACCAGCATCGCGCCAATGGGGAAGCCGCTGCCCAGCGCCTTGGCCAGGGTGACGACGTCCGGTGTGACGCCATAGCCGTGGCAGGCAAACAGGTGGCCCGTGCGGCCCATGCCGCACTGGATCTCGTCGAGGATGAGCAGTGCGCCGTGGCGGTCGCACAGTGCGCGCAGACCGCTGAGGAAGGCCTCCGTGGCCGGCGTCACGCCGCCCTCGCCCTGCACCGGCTCGACGAGCACGGCGCACACGTCGCCCGCGGCCATCGCTGCTTCGGCCGCGGCCAGGTCGTTGAAGTCGCTGTAGCGGAAGCCCGGCGGCAGCGGCTCGTAGCCCTCCTGGTACTTGGGCTGGGCGGTGGCGGTCACCGCCGCCAGCGTGCGGCCATGGAAGCTGCCGCGGAAGCTGAGGATCACCCGGCGCTCGGGCGGGCGGCCCTGGGCGCTGGCCCACTTGCGCGCCAGCTTGATCGCGGCCTCGTTGGCCTCTGCGCCGGAGTTGCAGAAAAACACGCGCTCGGCGAAGCCCGAGGCGGCGACCAGCGCTTCGGCCAGGCGCAGCGGCGGTTCGCTGACGAAAACGTTGCTGGTGTGCCAGAGCTTGCCGGCCTGTTCGGTCAGGGCCGCGAGCAGGCCCGGATGGGCGTGCCCCAGCGCGTTGACCGCGATACCGGCGCCGAAATCGACATACTCGCGGCCGTCGCGGTCCCACACGCGCGACCCCTTGCCGTGGTCGAGCACGATGCGGCGCGGGCGGTAGACAGGCAGGTAGTAGCGTTCGGCGAGGGCGTAGAGGTCGGTCTGGCTGGTCATGGGCGTGGGGTGGCTGGGATGCACCGCCATTTTCGCGCATCGCGGCCGCGCGTGCCTGCCCGGGATTGCCCGTGTCGCGGGCGTTGCACGTCGTAAGGCAGAATCGGGCGAGGAGGACGTCCATGCCCCTGCTGAACGACGCGCAATTGGAACCCGCCACCGAGACCGGATGGCGACGGCACTGGTTCGACATCATCTATCGCCACGACACGCCTCCGTCGCGCAACTTCGACCTGCTGCTGATCGGCGCGATCGTGGCCAGCGTGCTGGTAGTGATGGCCGATAGCGATTCGTCGTTCCACGCCCGTCATTCCGGCTGGTTGTACCCGCTGGAGTGGGCATTCACGTTGCTGTTCACGGTGGAATACGTGGTGCGGCTCATGGTCGTGCGGCGCCCGTTGCGCTACGCGCTGAGCCTGTGGGGCATCATCGACCTGTTGTCGATCCTGCCGACCTACCTGTCAGTGCTGTTGCCAGGCAGCCAGAGCCTGCTGGTGGTGCGCGTGCTGCGCATGCTGCGGCTGTTCCGCATCCTCCGGCTTACGCACTACGTGGAAGAAGGCAGCGTGCTGATCTCGGCGCTGTGGCGCAGCCGGCGCAAGCTCTTCGTGTTCCTCAGCGCGATCCTGACGGTGGTGGTGGTGTTCGCGGCGCTGATGTACGTCGTGGAGGGTCCGGCGAACGGCTTCACCAGCATCCCGGCGAGCATGTACTGGGCGGTGGTGACGATGGCGACGGTGGGCTACGGCGACATCGCCCCGCAGACCGGTCTGGGCCGGTTCATCGCCTCTGCGCTGATCCTGATTGGCTACAGCGTGATCGCAGTGCCGACGGGCATCTACACCACGGAACTGGCCAGCAGCCTGCGCGAGGCGGCCGGCGAGCCGCCGCGCATGGATCGGCGCGGCTGCGGCGGTTGCGGGCTGGAGGGGCATGACCCGGGCGCCCGCTTCTGCCGCCAATGCGGCCACGCATTGCCGACGACAGTGAGCAGCAGCCACGGGTGACGGGGGCGAGCGCGCGTTGGAGCGCTGCGCCCCGATCAGCGTTTACCAGACGCCGGTGTTCGGCATCGACGCCCAGGGTTCCTGTGGCGGGAGACGACCGCCCTTCTGCAGCAGCTCGACGGAAATCAGGTCCGGCGAACGCACGAACGCCATGTGGCCGTCGCGCGGCGGACGATTGATGGTGATGCCCATCGATTGCAGGTGCGCACAGGTGGCGTAGATGTCGTCGACTTCAAACGCGAGGTGGCCAAAATTGCGCGCGCTGCCGTAGTCCTCGTCGTCGTAGTTGTAGGTGAGCTCGACCTCGGACTCGGGATTGGCCGGCGCGCCCAGGTACACGAGGGTGAAGCGGCCTTCGGGATAATCCTTGCGGCGGGTTTCGCGCAGGCCGAGGCCTTCGCAGAAGAAGCGCAGGGAAGCGTCGAGGTCGCGGACGCGGACCATGGCGTGGAGGTATTTCATCGGGGAACTCCTTGGGGGAAGGAATCGGGAAGGCTAGCGCGCAGCGTGCGGGCTGCAAGCCGGGACGGATGCGCCTTTGGTCGCACGGTCCCGGCTTCGCCGCACCTCTGGGGATGGTTTACAGGAACAGGTCCGGCAGCAGCGGCCGCGACGGGTCGACGGCGTAGCCGGTGAAATCGTTGACGCCCGCCTCACGCAGCACATCGTCATCGATGAGGAACTGGCCGTGGAAGCCCGCGGCCGGGCGAACCAGCACGGCGTGGGCGGCGTCGGCCATGATCTCGGGCTTGCGGCAGCCCTGCAGGTCCATGCCGGGGATCATGTTGAGCGCGTCGGTGGCGATGACAGTGCGCGGCCACAACGCGTTGACGGCCACGCCCTGCGGACCGAACTCGGCGGCCAGCCCGAGCGTCACGAAGCTCATGCCCATCTTGGCCAAGGTATAGCCGGTGTGCGGCCGCCACCACTTGGGATCGAGGCTGGGCGGTGGCGCCAGGGTGAGGATGTGCGGGTTTGGGGACTGCAGCAGGTACGGCAGGCAGGCCTGTGCACACAGGAAGCTGCCGCGCGCGTTGACCTGCTGCATCAGGTCGAAGCGCTTCATCGGCGTGTCGAGGGTGCCGCGCAGCCAGATGGCGCTGGCGTTGTTGACCAGGATATCGATGCCCCCGAAGGCGTCGACGGTTGCGGCCACGGCCGCGCGTACCTCGTCCTCTTCGCGGATGTCGCAGCGCAGGGCGATGGCCTGCCCGCCCGCGGCTTCGACTTCGGCCGCGACGCTATGAATCGTGCCGGGCAGCTTGGGGTTGGGCACCGACGACTTGGCGGCAATCGCGATATTGGCGCCGTCGCGCGCGGCACGCAGGGCGATGGCGCGGCCGATGCCGCGCGAGGCACCGGTGATGAAGAGGGTTTTGCCGGACAGGGTGGTCATGTGGGTTCTCGATGCCGGGCGATCCCCGGATTCAGGGTTTGGGCCCCTGCCCTTCATTGTCCTCCCATTTGAGGAGGCGGCGGGTCACGAAGCGGTAGAGCGGCTTGCCGGTGGCGAACCACACCTCGCGCACCCAGGAATGGCGCTTCAGCACGCGGCGCTCCACCGGGGTTAGCGCATCGGGGCAATAGGTGCGCTTGTGCTTGAGCAGGTGGCGCAAGTCCTCGCGCGCCAACAGGCGCATCCAGGGTGCACGCGGGTTGCCGCGCGTGGCGAGCTGGAAATCGATGATGGCGGGCGCGCCATCGGCCAACACCAGCCAATTGGCCTCCTTGGCAAGGTCGTTGTGCGCGAGCCCGCGACGATGCAACTGTTGCAGCAGGTGCCGGGCGCCACGAAAGTAGGCGACGTCGCCGCGTGGCGGGCGCTGGTACATCGCGTGGCCCTCCATGTAGCTGCGGTCAAGCCGGCGCCCATCCCAAGCCAACAGGCGCGGGGTGGCCGGCAGGCCATCGACGCGGCGCAGGGCCAAGGCTTCACGCCGGGCGAGCCACCACGCCGGGAGGCGCAGCCATAGGGGCACGGCGCCTAGGTCGCGTCGGACGAACAGGCCGTCCGCGCCCTGCATCAGGGCGATACGACCAAAACTGTCTGCCTTGAGGGCGGCGACTTCGGTAACAGGTGGGGACATGCCATAAGTGTACGGAATCGGCGCATCGCCCCCACTGACACGGGCATCGCGTGGTCGCCTGCCTATAATCCGACGATGGAACCTGCCTGGCTCGACACCGCGACCGCATGGATCAGCGCACACCCGGTCGCCGCCGGCGCCATCGCGTTCCTGATCGCCTTTTGTGACGCACTGGTCGTCCTGGGGATCGTGGTCCCCGCGCTGCCGCTGCTGTTCGCCGTGGGTGCGCTGGTGGGGCTTGGGCACATCAATGGGCCGTATGCGTTGACCTGTGCTGCGCTTGGTGCCTTCGCGGGCGATCTGTTGAGCTATTGGGTCGGGCGGCGCTGGGGGCCTGGCCTTCGCCAGGCCTGGCCCTTTTCGCGCTATCCGCAGTGGTTGACTCGTTCGGAGGCGATGTTCCGGCGCCACGGCGTCAAAAGCATCTTCATCGCCCGCTTCGTGGGGGCGGTACGGCCGTTCGTGCCGGCCATCGCAGGCATGCTGCACATGCCGGTGCGGCGCTATTTTCCACCGAGCCTGGCCGCGTCCTTCCTGTGGGCGGCGCTGTTCCTGGCGCCGGGTTGGGTGCTGGGCGCGTCGTATGACGCGGTGGCGGCCGTGGCCGACCGGCTGGCGATGGTGCTGGCCTCGCTTGCGGTGGCAGTGGCATTGGTGTGGGCCTGCGTGCTCTACACCTGGCGCTGGTTTGCGGAGCATGCCGACGCCTTGCTGGCGAAGGCTCTGGCCTGGACACGCGCGCACCCGCGACTGGGACGCTATGCCGCCGCGGTGATGGACCCCAACCGCCCGGAATCGCCCTCGCTGGTGATCCTCGGCGTGTGCCTGCTGGGCATCGGATGGGCGTGGTTCACGCTGGCGGCAATGCTGCTGGCCAACGGCGGGCCGCTGGCCATCGACCATCGCCTCAATGCCTTCATGTGGACACTGCGCAATCCGCTGGCGGACCGCATGATGGCGGCGCTTGCCAGCCTCGGCGACCCGACCACGCTGGGCGCGGCCGCGTCGGTGACCATGGGCTACCTGCTGTGGCGGCGACGCTGGATGGCCGCCGCGCATTGGCTGGCGGCCATCGTGTTCGGACTGGTGCTGACCACGTTGATGGAGGCGGCGATCACGATGCCGCGGCCGCCGACGGCGCCCGCCGGTTTCGGCTTCCCCTCGGTGGCGGTCACGATGACGACCATCGTGTTCGGCTTCTTCGCCGTGCTGATCGCGCGCGAGTTGCCGGGCCGCAAGCGCGTGTGGCCGTACCTGCTGGCGGGCGTTGTGACCACCGTGGTCGGATTCGCGCGGTTGTACCTGGGCGCGCACTGGTGGTCGGACCTGCTGGGCGGCACGTTGCTGGGCATCCTGTGGCTGCTGGTGCTCGGCATTGCCTACCGCCGGCACGTCGCGCGTTCATTCTGGATGCGGCCGCTGGCCTGGGTGTTCTACGGCAGCTTCGTGCTGGCGGCCGCGTGGCATGCGCCACACGCCGCCGACCCGCTGCTGGCCAAGTTCGAGTCGGCGCCGCCCACCCATGTGCTGAGCCCGGAAGACTGGTGGCAACGCGGGTGGAGCCGCCTGCCCGAACGCCGCAGCGAAACGGATGTGCGGCGTCGCTGGCCGCTGGACGTGCAGGTGGCGGGGCCGTTGGCCCCCTTGCAGGCGGCGCTGGAAGCCGAAGGCTGGCGCGTGCAGCCGCAAGCGGACTGGGTGCACACGATCGGTTTGCTCGACAGCGGTCGCCCGCCGTCCGGTTACCCGGTACTGCCCGCCACGCTGGACGCACAGGCGGAAGCGCTGCTGATGGTGCGCGTCGGAGCGAGTGCAGGTGAACTGCACGCGCTGCGATTGTGGCACGCACCCGCGGCGCTGGCCGATGGCACGCCGCTATGGATCGGCACGGCACAAACGCTGCAACTGGGCCGCCCGCTCAACGTGATATCACTGTGGCGACCTGCTCCGGACAGCCACGCCACCTACGTCCTGGTGCGCGACGGGCTGCAGCGCTTTGCGCCGGTGGAACAGCCGCACCCGACCGGCGGGATGCCGGTGCTGCGACTGCGCACTGGTGATGAGGCCTTGCTCAGCCCTTGAGCGAGGCCAGGAAGCGGCGCGGCGCGCCGTCAAAACCGCCGTTGGACATGAAGACCACGTGGTCGCCGGCCCGCACGCGATCGCGCAGCGCGGCAATCAGTGCGTCGGAATCTGGCGCCGTGACCGCTTCGCCGCGCACCGCGGCCACCACCTTGCCGGCGTCCCACGCCAACTCGGGGCGGTGCAGGAACACGACCACGTCCGCGCCGTCCAGGGACGGGGCCAGTGCGTCGGCGTGCGCGCCCAGACGCATCGAATTGCTGCGCGGCTCCATGGCCACCACGATGCGCGCGTCACCCACGCGTGCGCGCAGGCCCGCCAGCGTGGTGGCGATGGCCGTGGGGTGGTGGGCGAAATCGTCGTAGACGGTGATGCCATCGGCTTCGCCGATCACTTCGAGGCGGCGCTTGACGCTGCGGAAGCGGGCGAGCGCCGGCAACACGCTGGCCACGTCGACGCCCACCGCATGCGCGGCGGCCAGCGAAGCCAGTGCATTCATCACGTTGTGGCGGCCCACCAGTGGCCAGTGCACTTCACCGATATCGACGCCATCGTGCACCACGACAAACGCGCTGCCGTCGGCACTGAGCAGGCGTGCGGTCCAAGTGAAACCGCCACGAGCGGCGCTGGTGGCATCGGCACGGTCGCCGTGGACGTCGTGGCCCGAGGCCTGCGGGATCAGGCTGGCGTCGAGGCCGAAGGTTTCCACCGGCGTCCAGCAGCCCATCGCGAGCACTTCGGCCAGGTACCTGTCCTCGCCGTTGACGATGAGTCGGCCGCGGCGCGGCACGGTGCGCACCAGGTGGTGGAACTGGCGTTGGATCGCGGCCACGTCGGGGAAGATGTCGGCGTGGTCGTACTCGAGGTTGTTGAGGATCGCGACCAGCGGACGGTAGTGGACGAACTTGCTGCGCTTGTCGAAGAACGCGGTGTCGTATTCGTCGGCCTCGACCACGAATTCGCGGCCGCCACCGACGCGCGCGGACACACCGAAGTCCTCGGCAACGCCACCGATCAGGAAACCCGGATTGCGGCCCGCGGCCTCCAGCAGCCAGGTCAGGATGGTGGTGGTGGTGGTCTTGCCGTGGGTACCGGCCACCGCCAGCGTGTCGCGGCCGGGGAGCACGTGCTCGCTCAGCCACTGGGCGCCGGAGGTGTACTTGCGACCGTCGTCCAGCACCTGTTCCACCGCGGCGTTGCCGCGCGAGAGGGCATTGCCGACGACGACCTCCGCGCAGTCGGCGGAGATGTGCTCGGGCTTGTAGCCCTGGCTCAAGGTGATGCCCAGCTGTTCGAGTTGGGTCGACATCGGCGGGTACACCGCCTGGTCACTGCCTTCGACCTCGTGCCCGAGTTCGCGCGCCAGGGCGGCGACGCCGCCCATGAAGGTGCCGGCAATGCCGAGGATGTGCAGTTTCATGCGGTCGCGTTACCCGGGACGGTCGTTGCGTGCGGTGCAGATGCCCGCGACAGGCTGCCGGCCTGGGCCGGCAGCGGGGAAACATGGATCAACCCACCTCGGCGGTCGGCGACAACGCGCTGACCAGGCGGGTGAACACTTCGTCGAGGGCACCCACGCCATCGACCACGGTCAGCTGGCCGTGCTGGCGGTAGAACTCGATCACCGGCGCGGTCTGGGAGTCATAGACCTCCAGGCGCTTGCGCACGGACTCGGGGTTGTCGTCGGCGCGGCCCTCGGCGGCGGCGCGGCCGGCGATGCGCTCGACCAGCAGTTCGGTGGGCACTTCCAGCTGCACGGCGTAATCCATCGGCTGGCCGATGCGCTTGAGCAGCACGTCCAGCGCGTCGGCCTGGGCCAGGTTGCGCGGGTAGCCGTCGAGGATGAAGCCATTGGCGGTGTCGGGACGCGAGATGCGGTCCTCGAGCATGCCCAGCAGGATGGCGTCACTGACCAGCTCGCCGCGGGCCATGACTTCCTTGGCCTCCAGGCCGAGCTTGCTGCCGGCGGCCACTTCGGCGCGCAACAGGTCGCCGGTGGAGATGTGCGGCACCTGCAGGTGCTCCTTCAGACGGGCAGCCTGGGTGCCCTTGCCGGAACCGGGCGCACCGAGAAGAACCAATCGCATCAACGTGACTCCTGAAACGGAAAATTCGGGTATAGGCGTGGGGATCCACTCCGTCCGAAGCGGGCCCGGCCGGACCGGGGTCGCCATCGGCATGTGCGGCGCTACACTCGGGGTGTGCGGCCCCCACCTGCCGGGCGTCAACGTTGGTCACTTTACCGCATCCCGGCGCGTACCACTGAAACCACCATGGCCTCTGGAACCCTACTTTATGCGCAGTCGGGCGGTGTCACCGCCGTCATCAACGCCACCGCCTCGGCCGTCATCCAGACCGCGCGGGCACGCAAGGTCAAGGTGCTGGCGGCGCGCAACGGCATCCTGGGGGCCCTCCGCGAGGACCTGATCGACACCTCGAAGGAATCGCTGGCGGCCATCCGCGCCCTAGCCCATACCCCCGGTGGCGCGTTCGGCTCGTGCCGGGTCAAGCTCAAGTCGCTGGAGCAGGACCGGGCGAAGTACGAGCGGCTGCTGGAGGTGTTTCGTGCGCACGACGTGCGGTACTTCCTTTACAACGGTGGCAACGACTCGGCCGATACCGCGCTGAAGGTGTCGCAACTGGCGAAGGAGTTCGGCTACCCGCTGACCTGCGTGGGCGTGCCCAAGACCGTGGACAACGACCTGGCGGTCACCGACTGCTGCCCGGGCTTCGGCTCGGCGGCCAAGTACACCGCGGTGTCGGTGCGCGAGTGCGCGCTGGACGTGGCGGCAATGGCCGACACTTCGACCAAGGTATTCGTGTACGAGGCGATGGGGCGCCATGCCGGATGGCTGGCGGCGGCCGCTGGACTGGCCGGCCACGGGGCCGATGAAGCGCCGCATTTGATCCTGTTCCCCGAGCGACCGTTCGACGAGGCGAACTTCTTCGCGAAGGTGAAGGCCACCGTGGAACGCGTGGGCTACTGCGTGGTGGTGGCGTCGGAGGGCATCCAGACGCCGGACGGGCGTTTCGTGGCCGATGCGGGCGGTGGCAAGGACTCCTTCGGCCACACGCAGTTGGGCGGCGTGGCGTCGCACCTGGCCGGCCGCGTGAAGGACGCGCTGGGCTACAAGGTGCACTGGGCCCTGCCCGACTATCTGCAGCGCTCCGCGCGGCATCTGGCGTCGAAGACCGACCTGGCCCAGGCCGAGGCGGTAGGCAAGGCGGCGGTGGAGTTCGCGCTCAAGGGCATGAACGCGGTAATGCCGGTGATCGTGCGGACTTCGGATGCGCCGTATCGATGGAAGATCGAGCCGGCGCCGCTGGCGAAGATTGCCAACCATGAAAAGAAGATGCCGGCGGGCTTCATTCGCAGGGACGGCTATGGCATCACCGACAGCGCGCGCGGTTATCTGGAGCCGTTGATCCGCGGCGAGGCACCGCCGCCGTACGGCCGCGATGGGATTCCAAAATACGTGACGCTCAAGAACGCGGCGATCAAGCGAAAACTGCCTGAATTCCAGGCCTGAGCGGCACGTGGCTACGGCACCCGGGCCGGGGCGCAGGCTTTGCCCTCGACCACGGTGACCGCGCTGAACGCCGGCAGCTTTGCCGTTGACGGCGCCGCCTTCATCGCATCCTCCAGATAGACGCGTGCACGCCCTTGCCCGTCCAGCGCCGGGGTCGCGACGCCGCCTGGCCGGCGCCACACGCGCACCACCGCCTGCTGCGTGGGGCATGCGGCGCTTGGCACGCGCACGATGTCATTCAGGACCCAGCCCGCCGCCGGTGATGGCCTGGCGGTGGCTGCGTCGATCCATCGTGCGCGGGGTTGGCAGTTGGGATGCGTCCTGACCACCGAGGAGGCGTAGCCCTGCGCAGACGTGTCGGTGAACCGCCCTTCGATCCGAACACAGGCTTCGGGGATGGCACGCAGCGTGTGCACCGTGCCTACCGTTTGCGGCTTGGCCACCGGCCGTTTGATCTCGGGGGCCTCGGTAGCGTGGACCGCGGTCGACGCCAGGGTGGCCAGCAGCAACATCGGTACGAGCAAAGGGGCGAAGGGCTGCATGGAAGCTCCAGCAATGCGATGCATGGAGCGCAGGCTGGCACGCTGCGGCTGAACCCGGCTTTCACGGGGTGCCACTCGCGGCGCGGTGTGCCATAGTCGGGACGTTGCCGGGCCCCCCACGTCGCCCGCGCGGCCACATCGATGAAGCCGTATCCGTAGTCCTGGTATCCACTCTTGGGGAGGGGTTCATGCTGGAGCAGCACGGTTTGACCTTGGCGCTGGCTTGCGCCGTCATTGCGATCCTGTACGGGATCATCTCGGCGCGATGGATCAACGCGCAACCCGCCGGCAACGAACGCATGCAACAGATCGCCGGCGCGATCCAGGAAGGCGCGCGCGCCTACCTCAACCGTCAATACACAACGATTGGCATCGCCGGCGCGGTGCTGTTGGTGCTGATCGGCTTCGCACTGAACTGGGCCACCGCCATCGGTTTCCTGATCGGCGCGGTGCTGTCGGGCGCGGCCGGCTACATCGGCATGAACGTGTCGGTGCGTGCCAACGTGCGCACAGCCGAAGCCGCGCGCCGGGGCATGGGGCCGGCGATGGACGTGGCGTTCCGCGGCGGCGCGATCACCGGCATGCTGGTGGTGGGCCTGGGCCTGCTGGGCGTGGTCGGCTACTTCGCGGTGCTGCACCTGCACCTGGGCTACGCTGAGGCGGACGCGCTGCACGCGCTGGTTGGCCTGGCGTTCGGCTCTTCGCTGATTTCGATCTTCGCGCGACTGGGCGGCGGCATCTTCACCAAGGGCGCCGACGTGGGCGCCGACCTGGTGGGCA
>CBFGOS010000037.1:0-12718 GCA_965650425.1 uncultured Lysobacter sp.
CCAGTCGTATCTCGCGATGGGCCAGAAGGACAAAGCGAAAGCGTCCGCGCAAGAGGCGCTGAACCAGGACCCGAACAACGCCGACGCGAAAGCCGTGATGGGGGCATTGTAGCGATGGACCTCACGCTGCTGGCCACACTGAAAGACAAACTCGTGAAGGCCACGGACTTCGCCGACGTGTTCAACTACTTCATGAACCACTTCGGCAGCGATCCGCAGTTCGTCGCCGAGGGCAGTCGCGACGAAGTGCTTGGCTATCAGTCGCGGACGCCGCACCGCGTGGTCACCGGCGCCAAGGTGCACACCGTGCACACACGCGAAGAGCCGCGCGTGTCCGAACTGCAGCTCGACATGGCCACCCGCGTCCCGATGGCCAACGTGCCGATCGACCGGCCGGTCAACGGCCAGCATCCGTACGCGTCCTGGATCGTGCAACTGCCGGTGCGCGATGCAACGGGCCGCCTGGGGTTCTCCCCGGCCCTGCTGCAACGCAATGCCGACAGCGCGCCGGATTACCTGCCTCTGACCCGCGCCAACATCCTGCGGCAGGCATTCAAGTTCCTGGGCGAACGCTACGGGTGGGGGCATTCGTACAACGCACGCGATTGCAGTGGCTTCGTATCGGAGGTGTACCGCAGCATGGGCGTGCAGCTTCCGCGCAACACGTCGGCCCAGGCGGTCAGCCCGGTCTTCCCGAGAACGACGTTCCAGGCCGGGGATTCACGCGAGAAGCGCCTCGACGCCATCCGCGCGCTCGACGTGGGCGACCTCATCTTCATCCCCGGGCACGTCATGATGTTCGCGGGCTGGCTCGACGGCTCGCCTTACGTCATCCATGACACCAACGGCGGCAGCTACCTCGGGGCCGATGGCACGCTGCACGCGATGCGCCTCAATGGCGTCTCGCTGACGCCCTTGATGCCACTGCGGTTCGGGAAAGACCACGACTACGTCGACCGCATGACCGCCATCGTCCGCATCACGCGCGCACAATGAAAATCACCGACATCCGATTCGGAATGCTGCGCGCTCCGCTCAAGACACCGTTCAAGACGGCGCTTCGCACCGTCGAACAGGTCGAAGACGTCGTGGTGATGGTGCACACCGACACCGGGCACGTGGGGTATGGCAGCGCGCCCGCGACGGCGGTGATCACGGGCGACACCCACGGTTCGGTCGTCGAGGCGATCGGCCGCTACATCGCCCCGCGCCTGCTGGGCCATGACATCGCCGACCTCAACCACCTCACCCACCAGGTGCAGGGCGCGATGGAGAGGAACACCAGCGCGAAGGCGGCGGTGGAGATCGCCCTGTACGACCTGTGGGGCCAGTTGTTCGGCGCGCCGATCTACAAGCTGCTCGGCGGCGGGGCCCCCTCGATCACCACCGACATCACCATCAGTGTCGACTACATCGACAAGATGGTGGCGGACGCGGTGGACGCGGTTGATCGCGGATTCGAGTCGTTAAAGATCAAAGTTGGCAAGGACATCGGCCTGGACATCGAGCGCACCAAGGCGATCCACGCCGCCGTCGAGGGACGGGCGCTGCTGCGGCTGGATGCGAACCAAGGGTGGACCCCCAAGCAGGCCGTGTTCGCGCTGAACGCGCTCGAAAACGCGGGCGTGATGCTGGAACTCGTGGAGCAACCCGTCAAGGCGCGGGATCTTGAGGGCATGCGGTATGTCACCGAGCGCGTGCACACGCCGGTCATGGCCGACGAAAGCGTCTTTGGCCCGCGCGAGGTCATTGAACTGATCCGCATGCGTGCGGCGGACATCGTCAACATCAAGCTGATGAAGACTGGTGGCATCTCCAATGCGGTGAAGCTCGCCGACATCTGCTCGCTCCATGGCATCGAGTGCATGATCGGCTGCATGCTCGAGTCCAGCATTGGCGTGGCGGCCGCCGTGCACGTGGCAGTCGCAAAGGCCGATGTCATTACCAAGGTCGACCTCGATGGTCCGTCGCTGTGCCAGCATGACCCGGTCGTCAGCGGCGTCCAGTTCAACGAGGCCGAAATCCGCGTGACCGACGCACCCGGATTGGGCATCCGCAGCATCGCAGGGCTTACCCCCGCACAGGAACTCGCGGCTTGAGGCCGGTGAAAACAGACCGCGCCGCTATGTGGCCAGGTATCCCGGCCAGACCGGTTCAGCGGTCGGGCGGTGGGTATGCCCAAGGCCGGGCGGTGCCATTGAATACGACGAAGTAGCAGGCCACCGCCCAGGCCAGTGCCGCCGTCCATCCGGCAAGGATGTCGGACGGATAGTGCACGCCCAGATACACCCGCGACAGCCCCACGCCGAGCACGAATGCGCCGGAGGCCACCAGCACCGGCCAGCGCCATCGTGTGTTCCAGGTCAAGGCCACCAGCACGCATGCCAACGTCGCCGAGCCCATCGCATGTGCACTGGGAAAGCTGTAGCTGGACTCCGCCGCCACCGGCTCCCACAGCGACGGGCGCGTCCGCGCGAACCACTGTTTGGCGGCGATGTTGAGCAACCCCGACCCCGCCAGCGCAAACGCTGCGAACACCGCCTCGCGAAGGTGACGCCGCAACGCAAGCACCGCGACCAACACCAGGTCCAGGGGCACCACGCCGTAGCGATGGCCCACCAGGGAAAGCCACTGGAAGACACGGTCCAGGCCTGCGCTCGCGTTGGCGCGGGCAAACTTCAGCAGCGGCTCGTCGAAGGCGATGCGTTCCTGTCCCTGCACCGCCACGGCCAGCTCACCAAACGCCCAGAGCGGCGCAAGGATGCATGCAAACAACAACAGCAGGCGCCAGCCGTGGCGACGCAACCACCCCGCGGCCCACCGCAGGTTCTCCCGCATCGCGCCGGAGGTGTCAGCCACCCGCGCCCGTGCCGTACCTGCGTTCCACGTAACGATCGATGATCGCCACGAATTCGTCGGCGATGCCTTCGCCCTTCAAGGTCACGGTCTTCTCGCCATCCTCGAACACCGGCGCCGACGGCGCTTCGCCCGTACCCGGCAGCGAGATGCCAATGTTGGCATGCCGCGATTCGCCGGGGCCGTTGACCACGCACCCCATCACCGCCAGCGTGAGGTTTTCCGCGCCCGGGTGGGTCACCTTCCACTCCGGCATCTTCGCGCGCACATGCTCCTGCACCTTCTGCGCCAACTCCTGGAAAAAGGTGCTGGTGGTGCGGCCGCAGCCCGGGCACGCGGTGACCATCGGGGTGAACGCGCGCAGGCCCATGGTCTGCAGCAGTTCCTGCGCGACGATGACCTCGTTGCTGCGCGCCTGGCCCGGCTCGGGCGTCAGCGAGATGCGGATGGTGTCGCCGATGCCTTCCTGCAGCAGCACGCCCAGCGCCGCCGACGAGGCGACGATGCCCTTGCTGCCGATACCGGCTTCGGTCAGGCCCAAGTGCAGCGCGTAGTCGCCACGACGGGCCAGTTCGCGATACACCGCGATCAGCTCCTGCACGCCCGACACCTTGGTGCTGAGCACGATGCGGTCGGCCGGCAAGCCAATCTCCACCGCGCGCGCGGCCGAATCCAGCGCCGAGCGGATCAACGCCTCACGCAGCACCTCGGCGGCCTCCTTGGGCTCGGCCAGCTTGTGGTTCTCGTCCATCAGCTGCGCGGCGAGCGCCTGGTCCAGCGAACCCCAATTAGCACCGATGCGCACCGGCTTGCCGTGCTTGATCGCCAGTTCGATCAGCGTCGCGAACTGGCTGTCCTTCTTCTTGCCGAAGCCGACGTTGCCCGGGTTGATCCGGTACTTGGCCAGCGCCTCGGCGCAGGCCGGCTCGGCGGTGAGCAGCTGGTGGCCGTTGTAGTGGAAGTCGCCAATGATCGGTACCGAGATGCCCATCATCGCCAGCTTGTCGACGATGCGCGGCACGGCGGCGGCGGCTTCGACGGTATTGACGGTGACCCGCACCAACTCCGAGCCAGCGCGCCACAGTTCCGCCACCTGCTTCGTGGTGGAGGCCACATCGGCGGTGTCGGTGTTGGTCATCGACTGCACCACCACCGGCGCGCCACCCCCCACGTGCACGCCGCCGATCTCGACGGAACGGGTGTGGCGGCGCGGCAGCGGACCAAAGGCGGGAATGGCGCAGGGCTTGGGGGCATCGGAATTCATCCCGCTATTGTAGCGCCCGGACCTGCCAGGCCCGCCCTGCCGCCACCCCCGCTGGCCCATCGACGCGTGACCCCGCGTGGCACCTGCGGTAGGGTGTGCTGCCGTCCGCCCGATCCGCCGATGTCCCGCGACGACACCCCCGATGTCCTGACCCCCAGCCAGCTCAACACGCTGGCGCGCGACCTGCTGGAAGGCGCCTTCCCGCTGGTCTGGGTCGAGGGCGAGCTGGGCAACCTGTCGCGGCCCAGTTCGGGGCACCTGTACTTCACGCTCAAGGACGCCCGCGCGCAGGTCCGGTGCGCGATGTTCCGGCCCAAGAGCAGCTGGCTGAAATTCGTGCCGCGCGAAGGCCTGAAGGTGCTCGCACGCGGCCGCCTGACCCTGTACGAGGCCCGCGGCGACTACCAGCTGGTGCTGGACCACATGGAGGAGGCGGGCGAAGGCGCCCTGCGCCGCGCCTACGAGGAGCTGCGCGCGCGCCTGCAAGCCGAAGGGCTGTTCGATACCGCGCGCAAGCGCGCCCTGCCCGCCTACCCCCGGCGTATTGGCGTGATCACCTCGCCCAGCGGCGCGGCCGTGCGCGACGTGCTGAGCGTGATCGGCCGGCGCTTTCCGATGGTCGAAGTGGACGTGCTACCGGTGCCGGTACAGGGCGAGGCCGCGCCACCGCAGATACTTGCGATGCTGCAGCAAGCCGCCGCTTCCGGCCGCTATGACGTGCTACTGCTGACCCGCGGCGGTGGCTCGCTGGAAGACCTGTGGGCCTTCAACGACGAGCGCCTGACCCGCGCCGTGGCGTCCAGTCCGGTCCCGGTGGTGGCCGCCATTGGCCATGAAACCGACTTCAGCCTGGTGGAATTCGCCGCCGACCTGCGCGCGCCCACGCCGTCGGCCGCGGCCGAACTGCTGGTGCCCGATCGCGACGACCTGGCCCGGCGCGTGGCCGCAATCCATTCGCGCCAGCAGCGCCAGTCGCTGCAGCGCTTGCGGCAGGCGATGCAACGCACCGACCGGGCCGCGCTGCGGCTCAACGCACAGCGACCACAAGCGCGATTGGATGCCCTGCTCCGGCGCCAGCAGGAAGCGTTGCACCGGATGCTGCTGGCGTGGCGCCAGCGCCTGGCCCGCGAACAGGCGCGGGTGCGCCATGCCGAGACGGCACTCCGCTCCACCCATCCGCAGCGTCGCATCCAACGCCTGCGCGAACGCCTGGCCTTGTTGGCACCCCGTCCACGGGCCACCATCGCGCGCCGGCTGACCAATGAATCCCTGCGCCTGCGTGGCCTCGCGCGCTCGCTGGAGGCGGTAAGTCCGTTGGCCACCGTCGCCCGGGGCTACGCCATCCTGCAGACGCCGGACCGGCGCATCGTTCGCAGCGTGCTTGATGTGGGGCCCGGCGACCGGTTGGAGGCGAAGCTGGCGGACGGCATGCTCAAGGTGCGGGTCGAAGACCAGCACAACTGACATTTCGTGCAGGTGCGAGCGAAGCCATGCCAAGTGGGTCCATCGCACCCGGATACGGGCCGATGTACTAACCTCAGCAGAGGTCATCCGCGCGCACCGCCATGCTGAAGAAGCGCTACCCCTACTACCTGGCCAACCGGCCGGTCGAAGCCAACGCCGACCTGGACGTGCTTGACAAGTACAGCGGCAAACGTGCCGCCCGCGTCGCCTTCGCCGATGCCACGGCCGTGCGCAAGGCCATCGTGGCGGCGCACAAGGCGCGCGAAGCCATGGCGGCCTTCCCGCCCGATGCCCGCCGCGACGTGCTGGAGCATTGCGTGCGCCGCTTCACCGAGCGTGCGGAGGAACTGGCCCAGGCGCTGTGCATCGAAGCCGGAAAGCCCATCAAGGACGCGCGCGGCGAAGTGACCCGCCTCATCGACACCTTCCGCATTGCCGCGGGCGAAGCCACCCGCATCGGCGGCGAGGTGCTGGAGCTGCAGCTCTCGCCACGCACGCGAGGCTACCGTGGCATGACCCGGCGCGTACCGGTAGGCGCGTGCAGCTTCATCACCCCGTTCAACTTCCCGCTCAACCTGGTGGCGCACAAGGTGGCGCCGGCCATCGCGGCGGGCTGCCCGTTCGTGCTCAAGCCCTCCGAAAAGACACCAATTGGCGCGTTGATCATCGGCGAAGTACTGGCCGAGACCGACCTGCCCAAGGGCGCGTTTTCCATTCTCCCCTGCTCCAACGAGAACGCAGGATTGCTGGTGGAGGACGAGCGCATCGCGCTGCTCAGCTTCACCGGCGGGCTGGTGGGGTGGGACCTCAAGGGCCGCGCGGGCCGCAAGAAAGTGACGCTGGAACTCGGCGGCAACGCCGCCTGCATCGTCGACGATGAGCCCGGCGCAAGCCTGGACCACATCGTCCAACGGCTGGTGTTTGGCGCCTACTACCAGAGCGGCCAGAGTTGCATCAGCGTGCAGCGCATCTACGTGCACGCCAGCCTGCACGACAAGCTGCGCCGCAAGCTGAAGGCCGCCGTGGCCAAGCTGCCGATGGGCGACCCGCGCGACGAGGACACCTTCATCGGGCCGATGATCGATGAGGGCGCTGCCAAACGCGTGGAGGCGTGGATCGAGGAAGCGCGCAAGGGCGGCGCGAAGCTGCTGGCCGGCGGTAAGCGCAAGGGCAACCTGCTGCCCGCCGCCCTGCTGGATCGCGTGCCCCGCGACTGCACGCTATACCGTGAGGAAGCCTTTGGCCCGGTGGCGTTCATCGAGCCGTTCGAGCACTTCGACGATGCCATTGCCCGGGTCAACGACAGCCGCTTCGGGTTGCAGGCCGGCGTGTTCACCGGGCGCATCGCCCACGCCATGCAGGCCTGGGACCGGCTGGAGGTGGGCGGCGTGGTGGTGGGCGATGTGCCCAGTTTCCGCGTCGACAACATGCCCTACGGCGGGGTGAAAGACTCGGGCGTCGGTCGCGAAGGGGTCCGCAGCGCGATCGAGGACATGACCGAGCCGCGCTTGCTGGTGATCCGGACGGGCTGATCGCCTCGGGACTCGGGCGCACACTGTTCAACCCCGTTTGCCAGGGTCGCGCGTTGGAAGGGTTACCCAACCCCAAGGACGAGCCCCATGCAACGTACCCTGCTGTTCGCCCTGATCTCGAGCACCGCCCTCGTGGGCTGCCATCGCGCGGCCACCCGCCCCTCCGAGGCAGAGGCGGCCGCGGCCGATGCGGCGGCCATCGTCGTCACCGGCAGCCGTGCCCCGCGGGCGGAGGCATTGATGATGGTAGCCCCGCCTGCGCCACCCGCTCCGGCGAAGTCGCTTTACGTTGCGTCCACGCCGACTGCCCAGACCGCCAACACCGAGCAGTACGAAGCGCGCGAGGACAGCCCGATCCACCGCGCCGCCGAGCAGCCCGTTTCAACGTTTTCCGTGGACGTGGACACCGGTAGCTACAGCAACGTCCGCCGGATGCTCAACGATGGCATGCGCCCTCCGACGGATGCCGTGCGCGCCGAGGAGTTCATCAACTACTTCCACTATGGCCACCCTGCCCCCACGCACGCCGGCACGCCTTTCCGCGTGACCACCGAGCTTGCGCCGGCGCCATGGAACGCCAAGCGCCAGCTGCTGATGATCGGCATCAAGGGTTACGAAGTGCCCGCCGCCAAGCTGCCGCCGGCCAACCTCGTGCTGCTGATCGACACGTCGGGCTCGATGGATGCGCCTGACAAGCTGCCGCTGCTCAAGCGGTCGCTTGCGCTGCTGGTGCGGCAACTGCGACCGCAGGACCGCGTGTCCATCGTCGTCTACGCCGGCTCAGCCGGGCTGGTGCTGCCGCCCACGCCAGGCGATCGCCAGGGCGAAATCCTCGCCGCGCTGGCGCGGCTGGAAGCCGGTGGCAGCACCAACGGTGGCGAAGGCATCCAGCTCGCCTACGCGATGGCCAAGCAGGCCTACGTGCCGGGTGGGGTAAACCGCGTGCTGCTGGCCACCGACGGCGACTTCAACGTGGGGGTCGTGGACCGGCGCGCCTTGGAAACGCTGGTGGCCGACCAGCGCCAGCATGGCATCGCGCTGTCCACCCTGGGCTTCGGGCAAGGCAACTACAACGATGAGATGGCCGAGCGGCTGGCCGACGTGGGCGACGGCAACCACGCCTACATCGACACCGCGCTGGAAGCGCAACGGGTGCTGGTGCAACAGATGGGCGGCACGCTGCACACGATCGCGCGCGACGTGAAGGTGCAGGTGGAGTTCAATCCCGCCCAGGTGGCCGAGTACCGCCTGATCGGTTACGAGAACCGCCTGCTGCGCCGCGAGGACTTCGCCAACGACAAGGTCGACGCGGGGGATATCGGCGCCGGCCACGAAGTGACGGCGCTGTACGAGATCACCCCGGTGGGCAGCGGCGTGGAACGCATCCCTGCGCTGCGATACGGCGGTGGCGCGAGTCGCCCCAATGCCACGGCCGGCGAGCTCGCGCACCTGAGACTGCGCTACAAGCGCCCGGGTGACGCCGAAAGTCGCCTGATCGAGCATCCAGTTGGTGCCAGCGCAACGACCCCGCCGAGCAACGCGTTGCGTCTGGCGGCAAGCGTTGCAGGCTTCGCCGACGCACTTCGCGGAGGGACGCACCTGGAGCAGTGGTCGTGGGAGCAGATCGCGTCGGCAGCGCACGGGGCCCGTGGCGACGACCGCGATGGCCAACGTGCGGAACTGCTGCGATTGATCCAGACCGCACGCACCCTGACCGCGGGAGGGTCAACGCCCGGCGTCAGTGAGTGAAGGCGCCCCGGTCGTCCGGGACCATTGCCTCCCCCGGGACGCCGAACAGGAATCCCTGGCCGTGACTGCACCCCAGATCGCGCAGGAAGTCCCGCTGCATTCCGGTTTCAATGCCCTCGCCGATGGTATGGATGCCCAGCGTGCCGGCGAGGGCCTGGATGGCCCGGATCACGGCTTCGCTCTCGGGCCGGGATGGGCTTTCCAGACCGGCGACGAAGCTCTGGTCGATCTTCAGGCACTCGATCGGGAATCGGTGCAGATACGACAACGAGGAATACCCCGTGCCGAAGTCATCCAACTGCGCGACAACGCCGTGACTGCGCAACGTGCGCAGCATCCGAAGCGCGCGCGGAACGTCGTCCAGCAGCGCCACCTCGGTAATCTCGATCCGCAGCTGCGCGGGGTCGGCCCGGTGCGTGGCGAGCAGTCGCAACAGCCGGTCCGCGAACTCCGGGGAACGGAAGTGGCGGGGTGACACGTTCACCGAGACATAGCCACTTACGCCGTGGGCCATGCGCAGGGCCACCTGCTCGTACATCACCCAATCCACGGCATCGATCAGACCGTTGTCCTCGCCCAGCCCAATGAAGTCGCCCGGCATCAGCAGGCCGCGCCGCTGGTGGCGCCAGCGCAGCAGGGCCTCGTGGCCGATGACCGAACCCGAGTCGAGCTCCACGATGGGCTGGTAATACGCGACAAATCCCTCACCGTTGATGGCCCGTCGCAGGTCCGCCTCCAGGTCCAGGATCTTGCCTGCCTCCTCGCGCATGTCCTCGTCGAACACCGCAAGCCGATCGCGACCCCCGGCCTTGGCGCGGTACATGGCGGCATCCGCATCGCGCAGCAGTTCGGCGCCGGCGCGGTAACGGGGATGCCACATCGCAATTCCCAGGCTGGCCGACGGGAACACTTCGCGACCCGCGATCCAGCAGGGCTGGCCCAGTGCACCCAGGATGCGACGGGCGAGCTCTTCGGCGGAATGCAGCCCCTCGATGCCCTCGACCAGGATGGCAAATTCATCGCCTCCCAGGCGCGCGACCGTGTCGCCCGTCCGCACCATCGAGACGATGCGACGGCCAGCCTCCACCAGCAGCTCATCGCCGGCGGAATGGCCCGCGCTGTCGTTCACCAGCTTGAACCGGTCCAGGTCCATGAAGAGCACGGCGAACAGCCGCGAGGGATCCTGGTGGGCCGACGCAATCGCCGCGGCCAGCCGGTCCAGCAGCTGGTTGCGATTGGGCAGTCCCGTGAGCGAATCGTGGCGCGCCTGGTGGGTCAGTTTCTGCTCCGCACGCAGGCGCTCGCCAATTTGCTGCAGCAGCTCGGCATTGGTGGCCGCAAGCTCCCGGGTGCGCGATTCGACGCGTCGCTCCAGTTCCACATGGGCCGCCATCAGTCGGTTCTGCGCCTGTTTTCGCGCCAATGCGATGCCGATGTGGTGGGCAACGAAGGTCAGCAGCTCCTGGTCGCGCTGCGTGAACGCAATGGCCGGCGAGTAACTCTGCACCGCGATCACGCCCACCACCGTGTCGTCGCGGTAGAGCGGCACACCGAGCCAACAATGCGCCAACGCACCCATGCTGCGCGCCAGGCCCCGTGCTTCAAGCGCCTCGATCCGCGCCCGGTCCGCCAGCAGGGGACGCCCTTGGGCCAGCACGTACTCGGTCAGACCCTGCGACAACTTGCGCGTGGGGCGAGCCGCGTCGCGTTCGTCGATGGAGTACGGGAACTCAAGGTGTTCGCCGTCGTCCGACAGCAGCGCGATGTAGAAATTGCGCGCATAAAGCAGCTCACCCACCACGTCGTGCAGGTGGGCATAGAACCGCTCCAGGCTTTCGGCGGTGATCGACAGCTCCGCGATGCGGAACAGGGCGCGCTGCAGCCGCTCGGCGCGCTGGCGCTCCACGATCTCGGCCTGCAGGTCGCGGTTGCTGAACTGGAGTTCCTGCGTGCGCTCCTGCACGCGCCGCTCCAGTTCCTCGCGGGCCTGGTGGCGGTCCAGTGCCGTCAGGATGTGCTGCGCCACGAACGCCAGCAGCGCACGCTCCTCCTCGCCGAAACAGTTGGGCTGGTCGTAACTCTGCACGACGACAGCGCCGCAGACGCGATCATCGCGACGCATGGGCACGCCCAACCAGTCCTCGCTCTCGGGGCCCGCGCCGGGCACTTCCCCTTTGTCCGTGGCAGGGCTGGCGTTGACGCCCAACTGCCGCCGGATCTCGTCCGTGGTGCCCTGCAGCGGCTCACCGTGACGCAACAGCGCCAGCGTCAGGCTGTCGGGCATGTCCCCCGGGCCGAACTCCACGCTCGGGTCGGCAACGAACGGATCGCGCTCATCCGCGAAATACAGGAAGCGCATGCGATCGTTCACATCGTCGTAGAGCACGATGTAGAAATTCTTGGCGTACATCAGCCCGCCCACGATCGCGTGGATGCGGCGCAGCATGTCCGGCATCTCGAGGTCCGCCCCGGCCAGGTCGCCGATGCCGTAGAGGGCCTGCTGCAGTTGTTCTGACTTGCGCAAGGCGACCATGCGCGTTTCGGCATGGCGCAGCTCTATCCATGCACCGGCCAGGTTCTGCGCGATGCGCACCCAGCCCTCGGGCGTCACCTCCTGGGCCAGAGGCCCCGGCTCCGCGACCAATGCCACACGGGTGCCATCCGCGAGGGTCCACGCCGTCGCGAGGACCTCAGGCTCGTCGCTGGAGGCGACAGTGTCTTCCAGCATCCGGCGCGCCAATGCGACGGCCGCCGGTGACGCCTCCACCACGGATAGTCCGCTGCCGCCACTTCCCGGCGCACGCCAGGCAATGACCAGGCCGCTGGCCGGCTGCAACGCCTGCTGCAGGCGCGCCGCCAGCGACAGGCCTTCCGGCTGCGGCTCCGCGCATTGGGTCATGGTGGTGTTCATTACTGACGACAACGCAATCCCCCCGGGCGGTGCAAAGGCCGACCTGGATCCGTTCAGGCACGGGCAACCCCACCTTGCCCGCCCATCCGTTGGATGGGAACGATGGTCGAAGCCGCCAGCCTGCCCTTGCCCAAGTCCACACCATGCCGCAACGGCTTCCCGGCGGCAACGGTTGCCCGTACGCTGCACGCCATGAACTCCGGAGCGCTCCCCGGCGATGACGTGCTGATGCTCGCCTGGGTCGCGGGGGACGCCACCGCGTTCGAGCAGTTGTACGCCCGCCATCGCGGGCCGCTGTTCGGTTTCCTGCTGCGGCAAACGCGCGACCAGGCCTTGGCCGAAGAGTTCTTCCAGGACGTCTGGCAGCGGGTCATCGCCGCCCGGGCCGGTTGGAAACCCGAAGCCACGTTCGCCACCTGGCTGTTCCGCATCGCCCACAACCGGCTCAACGACCATTGGCGCGGGCTCAAGCACCGGCCTTCGGCGCCCGACGACGGCGACGAACGGGCTGCACGCGTACCCGACCCGGCCACGCCGGAACACCACCTGTCCGACTTCGAACAGCGCCGTCGCCTGCAACGGGCCATCGAGGCCTTGCCCCAGGAGCAGCGCGAAGTGGTGCTGCTGCGGCTGGAGCAGGAACTCAGCCTGGAGGACATCGCCGCCATCACCGGCGCTGGCCGCGAAACCGTCAAATCGAGGTTGCGCTACGCCATGGACAAGCTGCGCGCAGGACTGATGCCATGACCCATCCTTTCCATGACCGCCTGACGCCGGAAGAGCGTGACCTGGCCGCCCGCCTGGCGCGCGTGCGGCCGCAACTGCCACGTGATGCCTATCGCGATCGCCGCTGCCCATGCCGCGGTGGCGAAGGCCCCGCGCGCCCACCGACGCTGGCCGGCCGTGCTGGGTGTGGCGGCCACGCTGGCGATCGCGATAGGC
>CBFGOS010000038.1:0-12667 GCA_965650425.1 uncultured Lysobacter sp.
GTGACGGGGGGCGTGAGGGGGCAGGACACATGGGCGCCGCAAGTCGCGGCCCGTAATCCGCTTGGTTGCGACGCCTTGCCGGGGCGCTCCAAAGGTTGAGGTGGGCGGGGCGGAAAGCGGGCGAAGGAGCTCGGGGCGGCTACGGCGGAAAGCACAGAGGCCGGCAGTCGGTCCTGCGCACGGTGCGCTCGGTCCGCAACAGGGGGAAACGGGCATCGCATGCCAGACCGCTGGCGGCTTACTCTGAGTCGTCGGGGTCGTAACGGGTGGCGCGGCGAATGGCGTCAGCGTCGAAGCCGCGGCGGGCCAGGAAGTCGGCGGCTTTGCGGCGGGCCGAGAGTTCGGAAAGGGCTTCAGCGCCGTAGCGGCGGCGCACCAGGTCGCGGGCGTTGGCGGCCCAGTCAACGTCCAAGGTGGACATGGCAGCGGCCACCGCGTCCCTGTCCAGCCCGTGGGTCCCCAACTCAGCCCGGATGTGCAGGGGGCCATAACCGCTGGCGGACCGACTGCGGACGAGGCTTTCGGCGAAGCGGGCGTCGTCTTGCCAGCCCTCGCCGGCAAGCCGCTCCACGGCGGCCTCGGCGGCATCCGGCTCGATGCCGCGGACCTTGAGCTTCCGGGTGAGTTCCCGGCGCGAATGTTCGCGCCGGCTCAGCAGCCCGATGGCCCGCTGCAGCGGCGTCAGTTCGGGCCGCTTGCGGCGACCACGGGCGGCGCGACCGTCGCCCGTGCCAGTGTCATCCGTGCTCATGACGCCTCATCGCCTTCCATGGCGTGACGCCATGACCGCGATTCAGTCGTCCAGTGCCGCGGCATCGTCTTCATCACGGCGCGCGTCGGCCGGGACAAACTTCTCGCGCAACGCGGCCTCCAGGCGCTGGGACAGCGCAGGGTTGTCCTTCAGGTACTGGCGGGCATTCTCCTTGCCCTGCCCAATGCGCTCATCGCCCATGCTGTACCAAGCACCGGACTTGTCGACCAGCTTGGCCTCCACGCCCATCTCGATCAACTCGCCCTCACGGGAGATGCCCTCGCCGTACAGGATCTCGGTGACGACCTGCTTGAACGGAGGCGCCATCTTGTTCTTGACCACCTTGATGCGGGTCTGGTTGCCGATGATCTCGTCGCCCTTCTTGATCGCGCCGATGCGGCGGATGTCCAGGCGGACCGAAGCGTAGAACTTGAGCGCATTGCCGCCGGTGGTGGTTTCCGGGCTCTGACCCGGCATCATCACGCCGATCTTCATGCGCAACTGATTGATGAAGATCACCAAGCAGTTGGAGCGCTTGATGTTGCCGGTCAGCTTGCGCAGCGCCTGGCTCATCAGACGGGCCTGCAGGCCCGGCAGCTGGTCGCCCATCTCGCCTTCGATTTCGGCCTTGGGGGTCAGCGCGGCGACCGAGTCGACCACCACCATGTCCACCGCATTGGAACGAACCAGCATGTCGGCGATTTCCAGCGCCTGCTCGCCGGTGTCCGGCTGGGACACCAGCAGGTCATCCAGGTTGACGCCCAGCTTGGTGGCATAGACCGGATCGAGCGCGTGCTCGGCGTCGATGAAGGCCGCGGTGCCGCCCTGCTTCTGGCATTCGGCAATGGCCTGCAGGGTCAGCGTGGTCTTGCCGGAGGACTCCGGTCCGTAGATTTCGACCACACGCCCCTTGGGCAGGCCGCCGATTCCCAGGGCGATGTCGAGCATGAGCGAGCCGGTGCCGATGACCTCGGCGGCCTCAACCGCGCGGTCACCCATGCGGATCACCGAGCCCTTGCCGAACTGCTTCTCGATCTGGCCCAGGGCGGCGGAAAGGGCGCGCTTCTTGTTCTCGTCCATCGTCAGGTTCCTTGGTGGCATTTCGTATGTTGGGATCACTGTAAGGGCCGCGGGTCGCAGAGACTGAGACATCGCCGGCCGAGGAAAACATTAGGGAGCGGTCAGCACCGGGGGCAGCAGCGGCGAACGCATTGCCGGGTAGGAAAACGCCCTGCGCGCCTGTGGGAACTCCGGGATGGGGTGTCTCCCGTGGCCGCTCACCGGTTGGGCCTCACCAGGCCGCAATACAGGCCTTCGATGGCGAAGTCCTGGTCAGGCGACACCTCGATGGGCTCGTAATCGGGATTGCGGGGCAACAGGCGGATGCGGTCGCGTCCAATCTTCAGCAGCTTCACGGTGATCTCGTTGTCGATGCGCGCCACGACGATCTGGCCAGAATGCGCGTCGGGAGTGCGGTGGACGCCGATCAGGTCACCATCGAAGATGCCCTCGTCCACCATCGAGTCGCCCTTCACCTTGAGCAGGTAGTCGGGCGCGGGCGAGAAGAAGACCCGGTCGAGCAGGACGTAGTCATCAGAACCGATGTCAGCGCCGATCGGACGCCCGGCCGCCACCTGCCCGAGCACCGGCAGCCTCAAGGCGTCGGAGGGGGCGCTGGGGGCGTTGCCTGCCTCCCCCGAGGGAATCGCCGGCTGTTCGGTCAGTGAAACGCTTTCACCGTCACCCTGGCCAATGGCGGCCAACCCCGCTTCGGTAAGCAGCAAACCGCGGGCTTTGCCGGGCACCTTGCGGATGGCGCCCGCCTGCTCCAGCGCTTCCAGGTGGTATTGCGCCGCCCGGACACTGCTGAAGCCCATGGCCGCGGCGATTTCGGTCTGCGACGGGGGCATGCCGTCCCGCGCGATGCGGGCGGCCACCAGTTCCAGGATCGCTTGCTGGGTGTCGGTGATCTGCATGTTAGTAGTAATACTACTAACTACAATGCAGTGCAAGTGGCACCGTCGGGCGGCGCCCCTGCCCCGTCAGTTCATCAGATCAAGCAAGCCGTGCAGGGCCGAAGCCACGGTCTGCCGGCGCACCGCCTCGCGATCACCATCGAAATGGAAGACGACCGCGGTGGGATACCCGCCGCGCTTCTTCCAGGCAATCCAAACCGTGCCGACGGGCTTGTCGTCGGTGCCGCCGCCGGGCCCGGCAATGCCGGTGACGGCCACGCCAACGGTGGCGCCCGAATGGACCAGTGCGCCAGAAACCATCTCGATGACGGTCTCGCGGCTGACGGCGCCGTGCTCCTCGAGCGTCTGCGGCCGCACGCTCAGCAACGCCTGCTTGGCCTCGTAGCTGTACGCGGCCATGCCGCATTCGAACCACGAAGACGAACCGGCAATATCGGTCAGCGTCTTGGCGATCCAACCGCCGGTGCAGCTTTCAGCCGTGACCAGCGTCTGGTGGTTGGCCAGTGCGTTGCGACCGACTTGTTCGGCCAGGGCCCGCAGCGCGTCATCGGATACGTCGACATTCATGCGGCGACTATACCGGCTCGGCCACCGCAGCCGACACCCACCCGGAAACCCGCCAGGAGAATGGGCGTGGCTTCAGGACCACGCCGGTCGCAAAGCGAGCAGGGACCGTCGGCCCTGCTGGGTGCCGCTCACCGCAACAGCGGCCGGATGCACTGGCACCCGGCCGCATTGCGCTCAGTACGACACGCGGAACGTCACGCCGTAGGTGCGCGGCGCGCCCAGGAACGCGTTGTAGGAGTTGAATGGATTGCCAGGCGCGGGCGACACGTTCTGCAGCGGCGCGTCAAAGCCGACCTGCGCGTACTCCTCGTCGAACAGGTTCTGGGCCCACAGTTCAACCATCCAGCGGTTGTCGTCACGTCCGAAGCCCAGGCGCGCGTTAACCACGGTGAACGCATCCTGCGCCTTCTCAACGTCCAGATCCGAGCCGGTGTTGTAGTCGGACATGTACTTGGCGCCGATGTTGAACCGCCCCACCAGTCCATCGCCGAAGCCGTGTTCGTAGGTCATGGCCAGCGAGCCGGACCAGTCCGGCGCGAAGCTGACTTGCGCCCCCGGCAGCTTGTACAGCGCGCCACCGGGTGCCACGAAGTCGCCACCCGGGATCGTGTCGCCGTAGCGCGTGCGCGCGTAGGTCAGGCCGCCCTGCACCAGCAGCCCCTTCGTCGCCTGCCACATCACCTCGGCGTCCAGGCCCTTGGACGTGACTTCCGGAATCGAGCGCACCACGAAGCTGGTGCCCAGGAAGCTGTTGAGCTGGAAGTCGTCATAGGTCTGGTGGAACAACGTGCCATTGAGCAGCAGGTTTCCGCCCAGCCACGTGGTCTTGGCGCCCAACTCGTAGCTGTCGACGAATTCGCCCTCGAACGAGGTGTCGTTCACCGGAACGATGCCCGAGGTGCCGCTCGACAGGCCGGTGTTGGACTGCACACGGTCCAGGTTGAAGCCGCCCGCCTTGTAGCCGCGCGCGGCCGAGGCATAGGTCATCAGATGTTCGTTCCAGCGGTAGGCCGCCTTGAGCGTGCCGGACCACTCCTTCTCTTCGCGCTCCTGGTCCGTGACGCGACCGTTGTGGCGGGGGTTGGTCCACGGCAGGCAGCTGAAACCAATCACCGTCGAGGCGGCGGCACTGGCTTGGGCCACGGTCAACCCACGCGCCACGAGGGCCCCGACGACCTGCGCCGGATTGGTGAGCATCGCGCCGCAGCCGACGCCACCATTGGGATTGCTGTAGACCGAGTTCAGCTGCTTCTTTTCCCGCGTATAACGCAGACCCAGCGTCAGATCGAGCGCGTCCGTCGCGTGCCAGGTGTTGTTGGTGAACAGCGCGGCGCTGGTGGCGTTCTGCTGGTAGTGGTCATCGGCGCCAAATCCGGCGAACACCGTACCGAAGGGCCGGCCACTGGCCTGGGACAGGAACAGCGGTGCCGTGGGCGAAGCGCCCAAGGCCGGATTGATCATCGACAACAGCGCGATCGACAGGTACGGCTCGTAATCCGGACCGATGCGATAGGTCTCGTTGCGCGTCAGGTCCTCGTCGGCGTAGAACGCGCCCACCATCCAGTCGACGCGATCGGTCGAACCGGTCAATCGCAGTTCCTGGCTGAACGTCTCGAAGCCGGTGAACGACTCATCCTTGCGCGGATTGCGATAGAGGATGTCAGCGCTGGTGAAGTCGAAATCCAGGCCGTTGATCGAGCCCCACTCGCGCCATGCGGTGATGGAACTGAGCGTGGCTTCGCCAAACCAAGGCGTGATCCAGTCGACGTGGGCAGCCACGCCCTTGTCCTTGATGTCCTGTTCGGTACTGCGGTTGCTGTAGGCGACGCGAGCGAACGGGTCGGCCACGCGCACCACACCCTCGTCCGTGGCCAAGGCGTCGACGATCGCAGCCGTGGCGCCGCGCACGACCGTCATGCCCACGCAGCAGTTCTCCTCGCGGCTGGTGAAATCCGCGCTGAGGCGGATGTCCAGGGCATCCGTGGGCTCGAACAGCAACTGGCCACGCAGGGTGTGGAAGTTCTGGTCGCCGTCTTCGTCTTCGCGTCGCGGGCCTTCACCCGTGCGGACTTCAGTGAAGCCATCCCGGGTGCGCTTGGCACCGTAGATACGGAAAGCGGCATTCTCGCCCAGGGCGGAATTGAAGCTGCCGGCGGCGCCGATGGCACCGTAGTTGCCGAACGTCAACTCGCCTTCGGCCGACGTCTCGTAGTCAGGCCGGCGAGTGACGACATTGATGACGCCGGCGGAGGTGTTCTTGCCGTACACCGTGCCCTGCGGGCCCTTGAGCACCTCGATGCGCTCCAGTTCGCCCAGGTCGCCAAAGCCAACGCCGTTGCGGGGGCGGTAGACGCCATCGATCATGACGCCCACCGACGATTCCAGGCCGGCGTTGTCGCCCACCGTGCCGATGCCGCGGATGCGCGCGGTGGTCTGGGCCTCGCTCTGGGTGCTGGTCACGGTTAGGCCGGGCACCAGGACCTGCACGTCCTTGACGTCGCGCACGCCAGTATCGCGCATCAGTTGCTCGGACACGGCCGTGACCATGATCGGCACGTCCTGCATCGCTTCCTCGCGCTTCTGCGCGGTCACCTTGATGGTGGACAGCGTGAAGGACTCCTCGTCCTCGCTCTGCGTGACGGGTGCCTCCTGCGCAAAAGTCGGAGTGACGACCGCCATGAACAGAGCGGCGGCAACGGCCTTTGCCAGGCCATGACGGTGCGGCTTGCGTGCTGACATTGTGACTCCCCAGTTGTCCAGGGTCCGGAGTCCCCACCCCGGATACCCATTCCCCGATGAAGGCCGGTCGGACGGCGTTCCAGCCACGCTCCGGCCACTTGGGCCGAACCTAGCATGCCGTCACGGGTTTACACGCTGCACAGCAACAATACGGATCGCGGCGGTATCGACTGGACAGGAAAGCAAGTCCCCTCGACCGGACGGGTTGTACCGCGCACTCGTTACAATCAGCCGCCGGCGTGTGCCCGCAGGCCACGCCACTCGCTTCGCAGACGCCCCATCGAATGACCCAGACCCCCGAGAAGACGCCCGAACACACCCCGCTGATGAAGCAGTTCTTCGCAGCGAAGGCCGAGCATCCCGACGTGCTGCTGTTCTTCCGGATGGGCGACTTCTACGAGCTTTTCTACGATGACGCGCGCAAAGCCGCGCGGCTGCTGGACATCACCCTGACCCAGCGCGGCAGCTCCGCCGGGCAACCGATCCCGATGGCCGGCGTGCCACACCATTCCGCCGAAGGCTACCTGGCGCGGCTCGTGGCCCTGGGCGAGTCGGTGGCGATCTGCGAGCAGATCGGCGACCCGGCGCTGGCCAAGGGCATCGTCGAGCGCAAGGTGGTGCGCATCGTCACCCCGGGCACGGTCACCGACGAGGCGCTGCTCAACGAACGCCGCGACACCCTGCTGCTGGCCATCGCCCGCGGCAAGACCGGCTACGGGCTGGCCTGGGCCGACCTGGCGGGCGGGCGGTTTCTGGTCAACGAAGTGGCGACCGAGGATGCGCTGGAAGCGGAACTGGCCCGACTGGAGCCCGCGGAGACGCTGGTGGCCGACGAAGACGGCTGGCCCGCCTTCGTCGATACCCGGTTGGGCATGCGCCGCCGCCCACCGTGGCTGTTCGCCGCCGACAGCGGTCGCCGCCAGTTGCTGCGCTTCTTCAACCTGCACGACCTCACCGGGTTCGGACTGGAGGACAAGCCGCTGTCCGTGGCTGCGGCCGCGGCGCTGCTGGGGTACGTCGAGGAAACCCAGAAGCAGCGATTGCCGCACCTGACCTCGATCGCGGTGGAATCGGGCGATGGCGCGATCGCGATGAACGCCGCCACCCGCCGCCACCTGGAGCTGGACACCCGCGTCGACGGCGACAGCAAGCACACCCTGCTGGGCGTGTTGGACAACACGATCACGCCGATGGGCGGGCGATTGCTGCGCCGATGGCTGCACCGCCCCCTGCGGGACCAGGGCGTGCTGCGCGAACGCCACCACGCCGTGGCCACTTTGCTGGAGTCGCGCGCTGGCGACGACCTCCGGGACGAGTTGCGCGCCATTGGCGACCTCGAAAGGATCCTGGCCCGCATCGCCCTGCGCAGCGCGCGTCCACGCGACTTGTCCACGTTGCGCGATGGCCTTGCGATGCTGCCGGCGCTGCGCGCACGGTTGTCCCATCTGGACTCACCGCTGCTGGCGGCATTGGCGGCGGCGTTGGGGGAGCATGACGAAGAGGCCCACCTGCTACGCAGCGCAATCACGCCGCAACCGCCGGTGCTCGCCCGAGACGGCGGGGTATTTGCCGAGGGCTACGACCACGAACTGGACGAACTGCGTCGCCTGTCGACCAACGCCGACCAGTTCCTGGTGGACCTGGAGGTGCGCGAGCGCGAGGCCAGTGGCATCCCCACGCTGAAGGTTGGGTACAACCGCGTCCACGGTTACTACATCGAAATCAGCAAAGCGCAGGCCGAGAAGGCGCCGACCCATTACACGCGGCGTCAGACGCTGGCCAACGCCGAGCGGTACATCACCGAAGAGCTCAAGCAGTTCGAGGACAAGGTATTGTCCGCGCGCGAGCGGTCGCTGGCGCGCGAGCGCCTGCTGTACGAGGGCATTCTCGATGCGCTCAACGCGCGGCTGGAGCCGCTCAAGCGATGTGCCTCCGCGCTGGCGGAACTCGACGTGCTGGCCTGTTTCGCCGAACGCGCGCAGGTGCTGGACTGGTCACAGCCGCAGCTCACCGCCGAGCCGGGGCTACGGATCGAGCGCGGTCGCCACCCGGTGGTCGAAGCCGTCCGCAAAGATCCGTTTGAGCCCAACGACCTGGTCTTGGGCGACACCGAGGCCTTCGGCCGACGCCGGATGCTGGTCATCACGGGCCCCAACATGGGCGGCAAGAGCACCTACATGCGCCAGAACGCGCTGATCGTGCTGCTGGCGCACATCGGCAGCTTCGTGCCCGCCGCGCGCGCCGAAATCGGGCCGATCGACCGCATCCTCACCCGCATCGGCGCCGGCGACGACCTGGCGCGCGGCCAGTCGACCTTCATGGTGGAGATGAGCGAAACCAGTTACATCCTCCACCACGCCACCGATCAGTCGCTGGTGCTGATGGACGAGATCGGTCGAGGCACGTCGACCTACGACGGCCTGGCCCTGGCCGAGGCCTGCGCGCGCCACCTGGCGCAGGCCAACCGCGCCTTCACCCTGTTCGCCACGCATTACTTCGAGCTGACGGCGTTGGCCGAGCCCGGCAGCGGCATCGCCAACGTGCACTTGGACGCCGTCGCACATGGCGACCAGTTGGTATTCATGCATGCGGTGAAGGAAGGTCCTGCGGACCGCAGCTTCGGCCTGCAGGTGGCCGCCCTCGCCGGCCTGCCGAAGGCGGTGGTGAAGCAGGCCCGCGGCCGGCTGGCCGAACTGGAGCGGCAGAACCGGGATGCACCGGCACCGACGATGTCGGCACCGGCGTTGGATCAACCGCAGCAGTTCGGCCTGTTTGCGGCGAACTCCGCTGCATTGGATGCGCTGGCCTCGATCGACCCCGACGACTTGACCCCCAAGCAAGCCCTGGAAGCCTTGTACCGTCTCAAGGCGCTGGCCTGACCCTCGATCAGGCGGCCTTCGCGGGAGCGGTTGCCGCCCGCGCGAGCGCCTGGGCAAGGTCGCTCCACAGGTCATCGACGTGTTCGATACCGGCCGAGAGGCGCAGCAGGCCCGGAGTGATGCCGGTGGCCGCCCGGGTCGCGTCGTCCAGGACACGGTGGGTCAGGCCCGCCGGGTGCTGGATCAGCGTATCGACCGAGCCCAGGCTCACCGCGGGCGTCAGCAACTTCACGGCCGCCATCACCGCGGCCGCCGCGGCATGCCCACCGTGCATCTCAAACGCCAGCAAGGCGCCCGGCCCACGCATCTGCGTGCGCGCCAGCGCGCTGTTGCGCACGGTGCCGAGGCCGGGGTAGCACACCTTGGCCACGGCCGGGTGCGCCGCCAGCCGTTCGGCCAAGACCATGGCATTGGCCTGCGCGCGCTCCACGCGCAGTGCCAGCGTGGGAAGGCCGCGGTGCAGCAGGTACGCGGCAAGTGGATGCAGCAGTCCGCCCGTGGCGGCGCGCACCTGGCGCAGTGCGGCTGCGTCGTTCTCGCTGCAACACACCACGCCCGCGATCACGTCGCCATGGCCACCCAGGAACTTGGTGGCGCTGTGCAACACGTATCGCGCCCCCAGCGACGCCGGTTGCTGCAGCACGGGCGTGGCGAAGGTGGAGTCGACCACCACCGGGACCTGCCCTGCGGCCGCCACCACGGCACGGATGTCGACCAGGTCGAGCGTGGGGTTGGCCGGCGTCTCGATCACCACCAGCCCCGTATCGGGACGCAGGCGCGCTGCGATATCGGCCGCGTGGACGAACTCCGCTTCCAACCCGGTGACGCCCGAGGCCAAGAGGTGGTCGGAGGTGCCGTACAGCGGGCGCACGACCAGCACGTGGCGCGCGCCTTTCATCCGCGCCGCCATCAGCAACGCAGTCAACGCCGCCATGCCGGACCCGTAAGCGACACAGGCCTCGGTGCCTTCGAGGTCGGCCAAGGCCCGCTCCACGCGCGCGACGGTGGGGTTGAACAGGCGGGCATAAATGGGATTGGTTGCCGCCGCCTCGCCCCCTACCAGCGCATCGAAGCTGGCGGTGCCCACGGCCAAGTCCGGCACCGGATAGGTGGTCGACAGGTCGATCGGCGGGGCGTGCACACCGAGTTGGGCAAAGTCCTCGCGGCCGGCGTGTACGGCGCGGGTATCGAAGGCACTGGATTGGCGGTTCATGGCGCACTCTGTTCAACGGAATGGCCTGAGCCTAGAACCTGGTGCGGTGCAGCAATATTGCGCCGAATATTATTTCGTGAAACGCTGTTTTCATGAGCCTTGACCGAACAGACTTCGCCCTCCTCCGGCTGTTGCGGAAGAACGCACGCCTACCCAACAAGGACCTCGCCGAACGTGCGGGAATCGCGCCATCGACCGCCCTGGAACGCGTCCGCCGGTTGCGCGAATCGAACGTGTTGCTCGGATTCCACGCGGAGATCGCGCCGGAGGCGATCGGCATCGGCCTACAGGCCCTGGTGGCGGTGCGGATGACCCGCCACTCCCGGGAATTGCTGGACAGTTTCCAGGCGCACCTGCGTGCCCTGCCAGAAGTGCTGGCGTTCTACCACGTGGCCGGAGCCGACGACTTCCTCGTGCACGTGGGGGTGCGCGACAGCGGGCACATGCGCGACTTCACGGTCGCCGCCTTCACCGAACGGCCCGAAGTGGCCCACATCCAGACCCACCTGATCTTCGATTTCCAGCGCAACGACAACCTGCCTGAGTTGCTGTCGCGCGGCGACGCCATGAGTGAGGGGTGACCCCGCCCAACGCCGCCCCGTGATTCACGTCGCACGGGATTCCAGTATGGAGACCTCGCCGGGGGTCTCCACCTCGCGAACCAGCAGGAAGCCGGCACTGCGCAGCAGATAGGCACACTCGTCCCGTGTCCGTTGCCGGCCGCCGAACAGCGCCAGCCGATGCAGGTCCAACAGGTGCGACCAGTCGGCCCCTCGCACATCGGACATCACGGCCTCAACCAGCAGCAGCGTCGCACCGGAAGGGGCCGCCCGCCGCACGGCCTTCATGGCGGCGATGGCCTGGTCGTCATCCCATTCCTGGAGCGCATCCATGAGCAGGTACGCCCCACAACTCGGCAAGGGATCGCGGAAGCAGTCGACGTCCTGACACGTCATTCGCGGCTGGGGCTCCACCGGGGCCGACGGCGGGCTCGCACCCAACAGGATGCCCTTGGTGTTGGGGCATGCCTGCAACACCGCGCGCAGCAGGCGCCCTCCGCAACCATCGAGGGCGCCGATCATTTCGAAACCCGAGAAATCGTAGGCGGCGAGAACGGCTGCCACCTGCCGCCGTGCATAGGCGGACTTGGCCGCTTCGAGGATATTCGCGGCTTCGGGAGCGTGCCCCAGCCAACCTTCCAGTCCTTGGGGCTGCAGCAGTTCGGTGGATGGGCGGCCAGTGCGCAGCGAGTGCCCGAGCACCCCATATGCGTCCCAACACAGGGGCAGTCCAAACAGCCGGACGAGGGGGCGCATCGACTCAGGGTGGTCTTCACGGAGCAGCCGCGACGCTGCGGTGTGACGAAACCGGCCTCGGTGCAGTTCGAATACCCCGTGCGCGGACAGCAACCGCAGCGCGCGCGCCAATGCGTCCCGATGGGCCCCTACCGCTTCCGCCAGCGTGCCGGCATCGACGGGCTTTTCTCCCAGGGCATCGGCAACCCCCAGCTCCACCACCACGTGCAGGCATCGCGCGACGCAATAGCCGCCGGCCATCTGCTGCAACATCCCCGCGGGACCGCGATCTGCCATGGGGCCACCGTTGATTGCGAAACCGGGCATCCGATCGTCGACAACGTCGTTAACAGCGACGCCAAACTGTCATGTGGGCGGCCACGTCGCTGAACAGCACAACCCGAACGGGTGGCCATCACGGGCGCGAACAGCATGCGGCGTTAGCATCAGGCCGGCACTCCAAGGTAGACGACGATGAGCACCACACTCGCCAACGATCTTCTTGCCCAGTTGCAGGGCGCACCCCTCCAGCAGATCAGTCAGCAGCTTGGCCTGCCCCAGTCACAGGCGTCCGGCGCGGTCGAAGCCGCGCTTCCGCTGCTGCTGGGCGCCTTGGGCCGCAACGCCGGCCAGCCCGCCGGGGCGGAATCCCTGTTCGGGGCCCTGCAGCGCGACCATGCCGGTGCCGGGGACCTGGGTGGCTTGCTGGGCGCGGTATTGGGCGGCGGCGGACAAGGCGAGAAGATCCTCGGGCATGTCTTTGGCGACAGGCCGCCGGTCGCGGCGCAAGGTCTGGGGAGCGCCACGGGGCTGCAGGGCGACAAGGCCAACCTGCTGCTCAAAATCCTGGCGCCCATCGTCATGGCCTACCTGGCGAAGCGCATCTTCGGCCAAGGCCGGGGCGTGGCAAGCAACCCGCAGGGGCTCGGCCAGATACTCGGTCAGGAGCAGCAGCAGATCCGCCAACAGGGCGGCGTGGGCGGAGGCCTCCTGGGCGCCGTCCTTGACCAGGATGGCGATGGCCAGCTGGGCCTAGGTGACCTGCTCAAGCTGGGAGGCGGCGTGTTGGGCGGGAAGCGCTGACGGGCGGAGCGGAATCGCCCGCTACATCGCGTCGATGTCGCCCAGCGCCCGGATCAGCCGCCGGGCACGCTTGTCCGGTTTGGTTTCTGGCGCCCGGTATCCGTTTCGCTCGGCCATGCGCTGCGCGCGCGCCTGTTCGCGCAGGACGCGCGATGCTTCCGTCT
>CBFGOS010000039.1:0-12646 GCA_965650425.1 uncultured Lysobacter sp.
AGCCTCCCCCGCGCTGACCATCGACGGCGGCGAGTGTGCACGTGTACGCGCCGCGCTGGCGGCAACCATCGTGGCGGACCGGGCATTTGCCAACGGGCACGACAGCGTCGCACCGGCGCCCGCTGCCGCCAGCGCGACCACCGCGCCGCCCGACGCCACCTTCTTCCGCCAGCGCCATGCCGCCCTGCAGCAGGTAATGGACGCCGACATCAGCCACCTGCGCGGGCGACTGCGTGGCCTGCTGACGCAGCAGGCGCCCCAGTTGGCGCAACTGGCCGCCATGGACGCCGTAATGGAGCGCGCGCTGGGCCGCCAGGAGCGCGCCCTGCTGGCCACGCTGCCCGAGTGGCTGGCCCAGCACTTCGACCGCGTTCGCCTGGCGGCGGCCGACGCGCCGGACACCACCTCTCCTTCGCCCCGCTGGCTCGACGTGTTCCGCAAGGACATGCAAAGCCTGCTGTTGGCAGAACTCGACCTCCGTCTGAAACCCAGCGAGGGCCTCGTTGCGGCCCTGCGCACCACCGTGACCGTCTGACATGCCCAAGCACCCGCTTTACCCCGCCATCTTCCTCGTTGGTCTGGCCGCTGTCGGCTGGATCGGCGTGGGCTACCTCGGCACCAACCTGTTGGCGCTGGCGGTGGTGCTGCTGATCGCGGCCTGTTATGTGGCCGGCGCGCTGGAACTGCAGCGCTACCGGCAGGCGACCGCCACGCTGGTGCGCGCAGTGGATGCGGCCGCGCAGCCGGTCGCGGACCTGGGCGCGTGGCTGGGCCAGTTGCACCCCTCGCTGCGTGATGCCGTGCGCCAGCGCGTCGAGGGCGGCCGTGTGCCGCTGCCGGCGCCGGCGCTGACGCCGTATCTGGTCGGCCTGCTAGTGCTGCTGGGTATGCTCGGCACGTTGCTGGGCATGATGTCCACGCTGCGCGGGACCGGTCTGGCGCTGGAGAGCGCGTCGGACCTGGCGGCGCTGCGTGCGTCGATCGCGGCGCCAGTGAAGGGCCTGGCGTTCGCCTTCGGCACGTCCATCGCCGGCGTGGCGACATCGGCCATGCTGGGGCTGCTGGCCGCGCTGTGCCGCCGCGAGCGCGTGGAAGCGGCGCAGGGGCTGGATGCGGCGATTGCCACCACGCTGCGGATGCATTCGCAGCCACACCAGCGCGAAGAGGCCTTCAAGCTGCTGCAGCGGCAGGTCGACACCATGCCGACGCTGGTCACGCAGCTGCAGGCCACGCTGTCGGCAATGGAGCAGCAGAGCCTTGCCACGAGCGAGCGCCAGTTGGCCCAACAGACCGCCTTCCACGATCGCACCGAGGCCGTGCACACGCGGCTGGCTGCGTCGGTGCAGCAGTCGCTGCTGGAGGGCGCGGCCGAAAGCGCCCGTGCCACCGGCGCCGCACTGCAGCCGGTGATGGAAGCCACCATGGCCGCCATCGCGCGCAACGCCGCCACGTTGCACGAGAACGCGATGCAGGCGGTGCAACAGCAGGTCGCCAGACTGGCATCGGACTTCCAGGCAACCGCGGCCAACGTCGCGGGGCTGTGGAGCGGCTCGCTCGCCGACCAGCGCCAGGCCAACGAGAAATTGCTGCACGATCTACGCGCGTCGCTGGAGCGCTTCAACGACACCTTCGAGCAGCGCGCGACAGGCGTGGTGGAGGCCGTGTCGGCGCGCTTCGATGCCGCGACCACCGCCGCGACCACGGCATGGGACGAAGCGGCCACGCGCCAGGCCACCGCCTGGACCGAAGCCGCGATGCGGCACGAGGCGGCATGGTCCGACGCGGCTGCGCGCCACGAGGCTGCGTCGGCCGAGGCGGCGACCCGTCAGGAAATCGCATGGGCGGCTGCAATGGAACGCCAGGCCGCGACCGGCACCGAACTGGCCGCGCGCAACCAGGCCGCCCTGGAGACCGCGGCTGGCACATTCCAGGCCCACGCCAGCGCTCTGGTGCAGGCGGTGCAGCAGTCACATGCCGCGCTGCACGCCGCACTCGACGCCAACGCCCAGCAGCGCATGGCCGCATGGGCGGAATCCTTCGATGCGATGACCCAACCGCTGGTCGCGCGTTGGGAGCAGGCGGGCGAACGCGCGGCGAGTCGGCAGCAGGACCTGTGCGATACGCTGGCCCGCACCGCCGACGAGATCACCGCGCAGACGCAGGCGCATGCGCGCGACACCATCGCCGAGATCTCGCGCCTGGTGCAGACCGCCTCCGAGGCGCCCAAGGCCGCCGCGGAAGTCATCGCCGAGCTTCGCCAGAAGCTGTCCGACAGCATGGCCCGCGACACGGCGGTGCTGGAGGAACGCAGCCGACTGTTGGCCACCGTCGACACCCTGCTCAACGCGATCAACCATGCGTCCAGCGAGCAGCGCACGGCGGTCGATGCGTTGATCTCCACCAGCGCGGACCTGCTGGACCGCGTGGGCAACCGTTTCACCGCGCACATCGAGGCCGAGACCGGCAAGCTGGACGCCGCGGCCACCCGCGTCACCGCCGGCGCCATCGAAGTGGCCAGCCTGGGCGATGCGTTTGGCGCGGCGGTGCAGCGCTTTGGCGAATCCAACGAGCAGCTGGTCACCCGGCTTCAGGCCATCGAAGCCGCCCTGGACCAGTCGCTGTCCCGCAGCGACGAGCAGCTGGCGTACTACGTCGCGCAGGCGCGTGAGGTGGTCGACCTCAGCGTGCTGGCACAGAAGCAGATCATCGGCGAATTGAAGCACCTGGCTGACCAGCGTGCAGCGGTCGGGATCGAAGCGGCATGAGCGTGGAGCACGACGGCGACGTCGAAGCCTCCACCGCGGTGTGGGCCGCCTTCGGCGACCTGATGTCCGTGTTGCTGGGCGTGTTCGCATTGATCCTGGTGGGCGTGATCGCCGTGCAGATGCGCCTGTCGCACCAGTTGGACGAGGAAGTGCGCAGGCGACAGGCGGAAGCCCAACGCAACCGGACGCTGGAGCAGGTGCTGGCCGTGCCGCTCGCCGAGGGGCGCGTGACGCTGGTGAACGGCCGCATCGGCATTCGCGGCAACGTGCTGTTCGCGCTCAGTTCCGACCGGTTGCAGCCCGAGGGGCGGCAGTTGCTTAAATCACTCGCCGGTCCGCTGGAGGAGTATCTGGGCGCGCGTAACGAGATCCTGATGGTCAGCGGTTTCACGGATGACCGCCAAGTGCGGGGTGGCAATGCGCAGTTCGATGACAACTGGGAGCTGTCGGCCCAGCGCGCCCTGACGGTGACCCGCACGTTGATTGCCGAAGGCGTGCCGGCGTCGTCTGTTTTCGCGGCGGCGTTTGGCTCGCAGCAACCCGTGGGCTCCAATGCCAACGAGGAAGGCCGCGCCCGCAACCGGCGCGTGGAAATAGCGCCGATGCCCAAGCCCACGAAGGCCCGCCAGGACTTGCCATGAGCCACGAGGCGGCACGCACACGCTCAGTGCTCGAGGCCTGTCTGGAACACGGCACCGACCGCGTGAACGCGGTCCGATTCCAACGCATCATCGCGCTGGAGCGGCGCGCGGCGACGCAGGAGGGCGAGGTGCGGCGCTTGCTCGATGAGCGGCTGGCCCAACTGGTCAATGCCTGTGCCGAGGACCTGGGTGCCGCGCCTGCGGCCGCCCCGCGAGCCGCAACCACCCCACCGCCTGATACCCGCCCCCGCAGCGCATTGGCTGAACTGATCGGGCACATCGCCTCTCGCGCTGCCCAGGACAGCGAACCGGCCAGCGACGCAGCGGCGCTGGCAGTGCCATCGGACACATCCATTTTCGCTGACATCAGGCAGGTCTGCGCCGAGGTCCGTACCGAGAGCCAGTTGCGCCAGGCGCTGGCCGACGCACCGGCCGACGCGGGCCCGCTCAACTCCGCCAGCCTGGTCCATCGCGCATTGACCCGGATGCGTGACCTGTCACCGGACTACCTGGAGCACTTCGTCGCCTACGTCGACGCACTGTCCGCGCTCGAACCCATCTGCGCACGCAACATGCCGGCACCCAACAGCAAGGCCAATCCCACGGGTAGCAGAAAGCCGGCCACATCCAGAACTCGTCGCCGCCCTGCCTGAGGCGCGCTTTCGCCGTCCGCGCGTGACGGGCCAGGCGTTGGACGGAGTCAGCGCTTTCTTGCTCCGGCTTTCGCGCGGGCCGCTGCCCCCGTGGTCTCGCCGGACACGGTGCCACCTCCCAACTCATCCAGGATCGGGCACTCCGGCCGCTGGTCGCCATGGCAGCGACGCGCCAGGTCTTCCAGCGTGCGCTGCATCGCCTGCATCTCGGCGATGCGCTCGCCCAACTCGCTGGCGTGCTGCTGTGCCAAGTGCTTCACTTCCGCGCTGGCACGACTCCGGTCCGACCACAATCCCAGCAGCACCGCGATCTGCTTCATCTGGAAGCCGAGGTCGCGCGCACGCTTGACGAAGCGCAGGCGGTGCACATCGGCATCACTGTAGAGGCGATAACCGGCCGCCGTGCGCGCAGCCTCTGGCAGCAGGCCGATGCTTTCGTAGTGGCGGATCATCTTGGCCGAGACCCCGGAGAGACGGGCCGCCTCGCCAATGTTGTGCAGGCCCTGTGCGCGGGCCTCGCCGAGTTCCGGCGGGAAGATGTCATTGCGCATCGCTCACCTCGGCGTGCGTGTGAACATCACTGGGACGCCAGCGCTTGAGCAGCAGCGTGTTGCTCACCACGCTGACCGACGAGAAGGTCATGGCGGCGCCGGCCACCACCGGGTCGAGGTAGCCCAGCGCCGCCAACGGGATGCCGACCACGTTGTAGCCAAACGCCCAGAACAGGTTCTGGTGGATCTTGCGCGTGGTTCGGCGGGAGACATCGATGGCATCCGCGACCAGTGTCACCTCCGGGCGCATCAGGGTGATGGCAGCGGCATGCATCGCCACGTCCGTGCCCGACCCCATGGCGATGCCAACGTCGCTCGCCGCCAGCGCCGGGGCGTCGTTGATGCCATCGCCCACCATCGCCACCACGCCGTCGCCCTTCAGTCCGCCGACTGCCTCCACCTTCTGCCCGGGCTGCACATTGGCATGCACTTCGTCGATACCCAGGCGCCCGGCAATGGCACGCGCGGCACCCTCGTTGTCACCGGAGATCATGACCGTGCGGATGCCCAGCCGGTGCAGACGTTGGATGGCCCGCCGCGATCCGGTGCGCGGTTCGTCGCGGAAGGCCAGCAGGCCGTCCACGCGCACGCCCTCGCCCGTCCGGCGTGCGACCCAGCTGAGGGTGTGCCCGTCCTGGGCCAGCGCGTCGGCGCGGGCCTGCAAGGCGTGCGTGGCCGCACCCACCTCGTGCATCAGGGCCTGGTTGCCCAACCATACCTGCTGCCCCGCGACGCTACCGGTGAGCCCACGGCCGGGCAGTGCCTTCACGTCGGAGGCGGCATTGACCTGGCCGGCTTCGCGCAGCACGGCGCGAGCCAGCGGGTGCTCGCTGCCGCTCTGCAGCGCCCCGGCGAGCGCCAGCAGGCCGTGGCGGTCGCCCTCGCGCGGCAGCGCTTCGACCAGCCGTGGCTCGCCCGCGGTGAGCGTACCGGTCTTGTCGAAGGCCACGATCTGGACCTTGTGCGCCAGTTCCAGCGCTTCGGCGTCCTTGATCAGGATGCCCGCGCGGGCCGCGACGCCAGTACCCGCCATGATCGCGGTGGGCGTCGCCAGGCCCAGCGCGCAGGGGCACGCAATCACCAGCACCGCCACCGCATTGAGGATGGCCGCGTTCCAATCCTGGGTGAATACGCCCCAGCCCAGCATCGTCAGCAGCGCGATGGCCACCACCACCGGCACGAAGATTGCGCTCACGCGGTCGACTGCCTTCTGGATCGGCGCCTTCTTGGACTGTGCGTCCTCCACCAGGCGGATGATGCGGGAGAGTGCGGTCTCGCTGCCGATGGCGCGCGTCTCCACCACCACCACGCCCTCGCCGTTGACTGCACCGCCGGTGACGCGGTCGCCGGCCTCCTTGGTGACCGGCAGCGATTCGCCGGTGATCAGCGATTCGTCGGCATGCGTGCGGCCTTCGCGCACCACGCCATCCACCGGAAAGCGCTCGCCGGGGCGCACGACCACCAGGTCGCCCACCTGCACGCGTTCCACGGGCACGTCGACATCGCCGGAGGGCCCACGCACGCGCGCGGACGTGGGCTTCAGCGCCTGCAGCGCGCGGATGGCCTCGGTCGTCTGGCGCTTGGCGCGCGACTCGAGGAACTTGCCGAGCAGGATGAGGGTGATGATCGCCGCGGAGGCCTCGAAGTACAGCGCCGCCGGCGCGTGGTGCGGGGAGCCCTGTAGCAGGTGGTACACGCTCAGGCCAAAGCCGGCCGACGTGCCCAGCGCCACCAGCAGGTCCATGTTGCCGGTGCCCGCACGCAGGGCACTCCAGCCCGCGCGGTAGAAGCGCGCGCCCAGCCAGAACTGCACGGGCGTCGCCAGCAGCAGTTGCACCCAGCCCGGCAGCATCCAATGGATGCCGAACAGCATGCCGGCCATGGGGACGACCAAAGGCGCCGTCAGCACGGCAGCGATCAGCAGGTGGCGGGCTTCGCGCGACATCGTGACGGCGGCTGCGTCGCCATTCTGGGGACTGGAGTCATCCGCAGCGGACTCAGGGAGCCGCGCGGTGTAGCCGGCGGCCCGAACCGCGGCCAGCAGCGTCCCGAGGTCGGGGGCACCGGCGGTGCGTACGCGGGCGCGCTCGGTGGTCAGGTTGACCGACGCCTCCAGCACGCCCGGGACGCGCTGGAGCGCGCGCTCGACGCGGCCCACGCAAGAGGCGCAGGTCATGCCTTCGATCGCGAGTTCGACCTCACCGACGCCCACGCGATAGCCCGCCGCTTCCACCGCCTCCGCGATGTCGCTGATGCCGGGCAACGCCGCGCCGCTGACCTCCGCGGTTTCGGTGGCCAGATTGACGCCGGCTTCCTCAACGCCGGGCAGCTGCTTCAACGCGCGCTCCACCCGCCCGGCACAGGACGCACAGGTCATCCCCTCTATGGGCAGGCGCAGGGCGGTTCTGGGGACGGCGGCGTTCATGGGCGTGGTCTCATGGGGTTTGGTCGCAGCCTGAGCCTTCCCATTGTAGGAAGGTCAAGCGGCAACCGGGTCGCCGAACCGTCGCCCCGCAATTGACCTTCCCACGAGGGGAACCCCTAGGCTGCCCGCTGCCGGATGTCCCGGCACGGAGAACAATGATGCGACTGAACGTAGAAGGCATGACCTGCGCCCATTGCGAGCGCGCCATCAAGCAGGCCGTGGCGGCCCTCGGCGGCATCGCCGAGGTGGATCTGGCCGCGGGAACCGTGGAGGTGACCGGCATTGACGATATCTCTGCCGTGCGCCGCGCAATCGAAGAAGAGGGCTACACGTTGACTGACGCCATCACTGGCACGACGAAGTCGGGATGCTGCAGCAACGGTTGATTGTGCTCCAAGCGTCAGGGCTCGCCGGCGGCGCGTGCGCGGCGAGCCTCTCCCTAGATCACGACGGCTTTCTCGATCGCGCGTTCCCCACTTCGTGGTGGCAGCCACGATCGGTCATGCGTCCGGTCAGAGGCGACGCATCGTCCCATGCAGCTCAGTCCCCGGCGCAACGGTATTGAACACCGTGCCGTACTTGCGGACGTTCTCGTGCAGCAATTCGATCCTGCGATCACTTTCGTCGGTGTCCACCACGATCTCGTAGGTGATGGACTCCATCTTCGGCGGCGCGTCCTGTCGCACGCCCTCGATCGTCACGGAGACACCGCGGAGCTCGAACTTCAGGATGGGCACTACCCGCTCGATGCCTTTGATCATGCACGCCGACAGCGCGGCCAGCAGCAGTTCGGCGGGGTTGAAGGCATCCCGACGCCCCGCCAGGCGTGTATCCAAGGGAATGGCGGCATCCTTGCAGCGGGCCTCGCTACCGTCGGAATCCAAGCGCGTGGATTCGACCTTGAACGTCAGTTTCTGGGTGCCGGTGGTCATCGGGTTCGCCTCTGTCTGCCGAGAGTCCTAGTCAATCACGGGCGATGGGCGCCCGTCGCCATGGCCGGTGGAATGACGCGGCAACGCCGCCGATAGCAGCGCCGCCATCGCCACGAACACCGCTGACACCAGCAGGCACGCCGCCAAGCCGTACGCCTGGAAGATCCATCCCGACAACACCGTGCCGATCAACCGCCCCATCGCGTTGGCCATGTAATAGAAGCCCACGTCGAGGGACACGCCGTCTTCGGCCGCGTAGCTGACGATCAGGTAGCTGTGCAGGGACGAGTTGACGGCGAATACGAACCCGAACACCACCAAGCCGGCGATGAGGACCACCTGTGCCGACTGGCCCTGCATCAACAGGAGCGCCATCAGCGCCGGAACGCCAGCCAGCAGCAGCGCCCACGCAAAGGCCGCGCGACCGTCCGGCACCTGCCCGCGGCGCTTGCCGGTGAAATACGGGGCGATCGACTGGACGACGCCGTAACCGATCACCCACAGCGCCATGAAGCCGCCGATCTTCCAGAAGTCCCAGCCCAACGAGGTCGCCATGAACACCGGCACCGCCACGACAAACCACACATCCCGCGCGCCGAACAGAAACATCCGCGCCGCCGAAAGCAGGTTGATGGCCCGGCTCTTGGAGAGGATTTCGTGGAACTTGGGCTTGCCCTTGGCTTTGCCCATGTCCCGCTTGAGCATCGCCAAGCTCAACAGCCAGACCACCAGCAGCCCTAGGGCCATGATGGCCACGGCCGGCGCGAACCCCACCGTAGTCAAAAGCGCGCCGCCGAGGAAAAAGCCGATTCCCTTCAGCGCGTTCTTCGAACCGGTCAGCGCGGCCACCCAGCGGAACAACGTCCCCTGCTGATCGCCCGGCACGAGCAGCTTGATGCTGCTCTTTGCACTCATCTTGTTGAGGTCCTTGGCGATGCCCGACAGCGCCTGGGCCGCCATCACCCACGGCACGGTCAGCCACGCCGCCGGCACCAGCAGCATCGACAAGGCGATGACCTGCATCGCCAGGCCGATGTTCATGGTGCGGTTGAGGCCAATGCGCGCACCCAGCCAGCCACCGACCAGATTGGTGATGACCCCGAAGATCTCGTAGAACAGGAACAGCAACGCCACCTGCAACGGGCTGTAGCCCAGTTGGTGGAAATGCAGCACCACCAGCATCCGCAGCGCGCCATCGGTCAGGGTAAACGCCCAGTAATTGCCGGTGATCAGCAGGTACTGGCGGATATCGGGCGACAGGCGCGCGAGCATCGTTTAGACCGCCTTCCCGACCAGTTGGATCAACTCGGCGGTACGGTTCACGTAGCCCCATTCGTTGTCGTACCAGGCGTAGATCTTCACCTGCGTGCCATTGGTGACCATCGTGGACAGCGCATCCACGATGCTGGAGCGCGGATCGTGCAGGAAGTCGATCGACACCAGCGGACGCGGCTCGTAGCCCAGGATGCCCTTCAGTTCACCTTCCGCGGCCTGCTGCAGCAACCGGTTCACCTCTTCCACCGTGGTCGGGCGCTCGACCTCGAACACGCAGTCGGTCAGCGAGGCGTTGGTCAGCGGCACGCGCACGGCGTGGCCGTTCAACCGGCCCTTGAGCTCGGGGAAGATTTCCGCGATCGCCGTCGCTGAGCCGGTCGACGTGGGAATCAGGCTGCTGCCACACGAACGCGCGCGGCGCAGGTCCTTGTGCGGGGCATCGACGATGACCTGGGTGTTGGTCAGGCTGTGAATCGTGGTCAGGCTGCCGTGGCGGATGCCAAGGCCCTCATGGATCACCTTGACCACCGGCGCCAGGCAGTTGGTGGTGCACGACGCCGCCGACACGATACGGTGCCTCGCCGGATCAAAGCGCTGGTGGTTGACGCCGACCACCACATCGAGCGCGCCCTCGGCCTTCACCGGCGCCGTCACCACCACCCGCTTCACCCCTTGATCGAGGTACGGCTGCAGCACGTCCGGCTTGCGGAACTTGCCTGAGGCCTCCAGCGCCACATCGCAACCGGACCAGTCGGTTGCGGCCAGTTCCTTGTTGCGGGTGACGGGGATGCGGATACCGTCGATCACGATGGCGTCGCCATCGGCCGCCGCTTCGTGCTGCCAGCGACCATGGACCGAATCGAAGTTCAGCAGGTGCGCCAACGTCGCCGCATCGCCCGCCGGGTCGTTGATCTGCACGAACTCCAACTCGGGATTGCCCCACGCCGCACGCAGGGTGAGTCGACCCATGCGGCCAAATCCATTGATGCCAACGCAAATGCTCATGTGAATACCGTCAAGACCGTCAAGAGTGGGAGGAGACAGAGGGTTCGCGTGCCTGCGCGGCCAATAACCAAGGTTTGCTGGCATTGACGATGCGCGTGCGGATCGACGCGCCCCGCTGGCTGGCTGCCTGCGCTGTAAGCCTGGAATCGGCCGTCGCCAACATGGTCGAGAGTGGCAGCAAACAGGATGCTGCGCGCCGAATTGCCCGTGCGTAAGAACAGAACCCGGAGCGGCATGGGCGACGTCACCGTGTCCGCGTTTTGACAGGGATGCTCCGCGCCGGCGCATAGACCTCCGGCGCGCACTTGGATGGGTCCCCGCCGCAGCAGTTCAGGGTTAGGAAGTCCACCAGTCCCTGAATCTGTTGGAAGTTGGCGCGATAGCGGATGTAGCGACCCTGCTGCTCGCCCTCGATAAGGCCGGCATGGGACAGGTTCTTCAGGTGGAATGACAGGGTCGCGGGGGCCAGTTCGAGCTTCTCGACGAGTTCACCGGGGAAAGCACCCTCAGGACCCAGTTCAACCAGGTACCGGAAGATGGCCAGCCGGGAGGCATGGGCCAAAGCACCGAGGGCGGGGACTGCCTGCTCCATATCCATGCTTCCATACTACTGGAATATTGGAATCGTAGGCAACCAATCTCACCGCCACCCCCTGACTATCACTGGCAGCAAGCCTCCGGAGTGGCCTGTAGCGGCCGGTCGGCCTGGGCACCGTCACCACAGCCAGATTTGCGTTCGGAACCCGCAACTGATGCACCGGCGCCACATGCGTTAGCGGCGACAGGCGCGGGGCCACAGCACGAAACCGCGGCCTCGGCAGCATCCGCTTCCGCGAACTGGGTGATGCACACTCCGGTCTCCGGCAGCACCAGTTCCACGCGGCGCGCCGCATCCCAATCGCCGGCGATTGCAGCCACGACCGAGCGCACCTGCTCATACCCGGTCAGCAACAGGAACGTGGGCGCCCGGCCATAACTCTTCATGCCGACGATGTACACCCCTGCGTCCGGATGCTTCAACTCCTCGGCGCCGTGCGGCCGGACGCTGCCGCAACTGTGCAGGTTGGGATCGATCAGCGGCGCGAGCGCCACCGGCGCCTGGGTGCCGTGATCCAGCGCGATCCGCAGCTCGGACAGCACACCCAGGTCAGGCCGGAAGCCGGTGGCCGCGACGATCTCGTCCACCGGGCCGATCTGCCGGCCGTCGCCGTGGGCGACGATGCCTTCAGCCGTGGTCTCCAACCGGTCCAGGTGGAAGCCGGTGGTCACGTGGAGAATCCCGTCCTCTACAAGTTTTGCGATGGTCATGCCCAGGCGACCGCGCTCCTTGAGCTGGTCCTGCTCGCCGCCACCGAGCACCCGTTGCAGTGATCCGCGGCGGATCGCCCATTCGATGCGCATGCCAGGTACCTGGCGTGCCAGCGCGGCCAGATCCCCCAATACGTTGAATGCCGAGTGGCCACTGCCGACCACCAGCACGCGCTTGCCCGCGTAGCGACCGCGATGAATGCCCAGCACATCGGGCATGCCGTAGAAGATTTGTGCCTGCAACGCCCGCTCGCCCAAGGCGGGCACACCGGACGCGCCCATCGGGTTCGGAGTACCGATGGTGCCCGAGGCGTCGATGACGGCTTGCGCCAGCACTTCGTGCTCGCCCGTGGCATCGACGTATCGCACCAGGAATGGCACTTCGTTGCGTTGCGAGTCCTTCATCCGGTCGCGCCGCTGCTTGGTCACGGCAATGACACGGGCGTTGGCACGAAGACGTGGTTGGATTTCCGGCGTGGCCGCCAGCGGCTTCAGGTAGCGCTCCACCACCTCGCCACCCGTGGGAAACTGCCCCAGGTCAGGCTTCTCCCATCCCTGCTTTGCCAGCAGCGCCGCCGCGGCGCGGTCGATGTTGAACTCCCACGGCGAGAACATGCGCACGTGCGCCCAGCAAAGCATCCCGGCACCGACGCCATCGCCTGCCTCCAGGACCAGCGGAGTCTGTCCGCGCTCAAGCAAATGCGCTGCTGCGGCCAAGCCCACCGGGCCGGCTCCGATTACGACAACAGGTAGTGCAGTGTTCATCGGGTTCTCCTTCAGGGGATGACAGCGGACGGCGCGGCCGTCAGGGGGTCGGCAATGTTTTCGTGAATCAGCCGCTCGACGATGGCAACGTCCAGCCAACGACCATCGAGCCGGCCATGCTTTTCATAGATGCCGACCTCGCGGAAGCCTGCCGAGCGGCACAACGCGCGACTGGCGGCATTGAAGAGGAAGACCCGGGAAACCAGCTTCCAGTAGCCGCGCTCGCGTGCGACTTCGAGCAGCGCCTGCAGCAGCTCGCGTCCGAGACCACGTCCGCGTGCCGACGCGTCCAGGTAGATCGAGAACTCGCCGATGCCCGCGTAGCA
>CBFGOS010000040.1:0-12576 GCA_965650425.1 uncultured Lysobacter sp.
GCTCCTTGAACACGTCCAGGCCGACGGCGGGGCGACCATCCAGGCGGCGCCCCATGTCGTTGCGCGCCGGCTTGAGATGCACTTCCGCGACGTCACCCAAGCGCACGTTGCCGGACAGCACGAGTTCGCGCAGTTGCTCCAGCGACTCCAACTCGCCTACCGGCTGCACGCGCAGCCGCTGGCCGCCGTCGGTCACCTGCCCTGCGGACACCGAGAAGTTCAGGTCGCGCAGCCTTCGGTTGAGGTCGTCTAGCGATAGCCCATGCGCCGTCAGGCGCTGCGGATCGATGGCGACCTCCACTTCGTTGGCAGTTGCGCCGGAGACGCGAACCTGTGCCACGCCCGGCACCCGCTCGATGCGTCGTTTGAGCTCGCGGTCGATCAGGTCATACGACTTCGACAGGTCCAGCGTCTGGCTGGCCAGTCGGATGGCCAGGACCGGCTCGTCGTCCGTGCTGGCGTTTCCAACGAAGATGCGCGTCAACTCGTCCGGCAAGTCGTTGCGGATCGCATCGATGCGTTCGCGTGCCTCGGACGCGGCGATCTTCACGTCGCGCTCCCAGTCGCTGAACAGCACCATGATGTTGGCGCCATTGGCCGTTGCGGTGCTCTGGATGTTGCGGATGCCCGGCAAAGTGGCCAGTGCTTCTTCCGACGGCCGTACCAGGGTGCGCTCCACCTCTTCCGGCGTAGAGCCCTGGTAGGGCATTTGCATGAAGATCACAGGGAAGGAGACCGACGGAAAGGCCTCCAGCGGCAACCGGATCGCGGCGATCAGCCCCACCACCACCAGGGTCACGAAGAACATGACCGTGGTGATGGGCCGGCGGATGCTGAGTTCTGCGATGCTCATCCGGCCATCCCCGCATCCGCCGCAATGGCGCCTTCGTTCTCGGCACGGGCCTGCCGGGCGCGGCGACCGCGCTCCAGCCAGTATTCCTCGGAGCGGCGATCCAGCAGGTCGTAGACCACCGGGATGACCAGCAGCGTCAGCAGCGTCGACACCAGCAGGCCGCCGATTACCGTGATCGCCATCGGCGAACGCACCTCAGCGCCCTCGCCCACCGCGATGGCCAGCGGCAGGAAGCCGAACAGCGTGCACAGCGTGGTCATCGCGATCGGGCGCAGGCGTGACCGCGCGCCCTCCACCAGCGCGTCACGCTTGGCGACGCCGGTCTCGCGCAACTGGTTGACCTTGTCGATCAGGATGATCGCGTTCTTGGTCACCAGGCCCACCAGCAGGATCAGGCCGATGAACACCACCACCGAGATGGAGTTGCCGGTGACCAGCAGCGCCAGCACTGCGCCCACCAGCGCCAGGGGGATGGTGAACAGGATGACGAACGGGTGCAGCAGCGATTCGAACTGCGACGCCATGACCAGGTAGACCATGAACACCGCCAACGCGAAGGCGAACAGCAGCGAACGCATCGACGAAGCGAGTTCCTCACCCTGACCGCCCACGTGCATGCCGATGCCGGCACCCAGCGGATTGGCCTGGACCATGTCGCCGACTTCCTTGACCGCCGTACCCAGGTCGATGTCGTTGAGGTTGGCCGAGACCACCGCGACGCGTACCTGGTCTGCACGGTGGATCTCGCTGGGGCCGGTGGTGGCGACCACGTCGGCCACAGCGTCCAGCGTCACAGGCCGTGCACTGCCCGGGTTGACCACCAGGCGACGGATGTTCTCGACGGAGTCACGCTCGCTCTCCTGTGCGCGCACCAGCACGTCGATACGGCGGTCGCGGAAGCTGTAACGCGTGGCCACTTCACCGCGCACCTGGCGCACCACGGCATCGGCCAGCTGGCGCGTCGTCAGGCCAAGCGCCGCGGCGCGCTCCTGGTCGAAGCGGATCTGCACTTCAGGGAAGCCCTGCTCCACCGTGGATTTGACGTCGGCGTAGTGCGGATTGGCGCGCAACATGCCGGCGAGCTTCTGCCCCGCGGTGCGGATCTCCTCCAGGTCCTGCCCGCGCAGCTCGATCTCGAGCGGCGTGGAGAAACTGAAGAGCTCAGGGCGGCGGAAATCGACCTGGGCACCCGGATGGGCCTTCATCGTCTCGCGCAGGCGAGCGGTCGTCGCCGCCTCGACCGCCTCGCTGCCGCCATCTTCCATGATGATCGACAGACGGCCAATGTTCTCGCCGCTTTCAGTCGGACTCGCGTCTAGGCGCGTGCCCGTGCCGCTCACGCCGTACATCGCACGCACGCCCGGCTCCTTGGGGTGCGCCCTCTGCACGTCGCGCACCACCGCGTCGGTATCGCGCAGCGGCGTGCCCGGGGGCAGCTTCACCATCATCTCGAAGCGGTCCTGTGCCAACTGCGGGATCAGGTCAGTACCGAGCAGCGGCAGCGCCGCCAGCGCGAGCAGGAAGGCGACAGCCGAACCGGCGAGCACCAGCATGGGGTTGCGCAGTGCCGCTGGCAGTGCCCGCAGGTACGCCCTCTCGGCGCGACCATACGGCGCCATTGCCAGGTCGCTGGCCTTGCGCATCACCGGGCCGACGACCGCCACCACACCCCGCCACGCACGGATCACCACCCACGCCACGGCGAAGAAGGCATTGCTGACCGCCCAACCCAAGCCACGCCCGGTCGCGGCCACCGGCTTCTGCCAGCGCTTCTCCGGCATCCAGCGCGGATGCGCGGGCTCTTCCTGGAAGGCCAACGGAGCGCGTCCCTTCAGCGAACTGAGCATCGGAATCAGCGTCATCGACACGACCAGGGAGATCGCGATCGCGATGGCCACCGTCAGCGCCTGGTCGCGGAACAGCTGACCAGCGATGCCCTCGACGAACACCAGCGGCAGGAACACGGCGATGGTGGTCAGGGTCGACGCCACGACCGCCATGCCGACCTCTCGGGTACCCGTCATGGCCGCCTCGAGGATGCCAAGCCCGCGCTCCCGCGCCTTGGCGATGCTCTCCAGCACCACGATCGAGTCGTCCACGACCAGGCCGGTTGCGAGCGCCAGGCCACCCAGCGACATGACGTTCAAGCCCAGGCCGAACTGGCCCATGAAGAAGAACGTGGCCACGATCGACACCGGCAGCGACAGGCTGATGACGAACGTGCTCCAACCATCACGCAGGAACAGGAAGATGATCAGGATGGCGAGTACGCCACCGATCACCGCGTCCTTCTTCACCTCGTTGACCGAGTTGCGGATGAACTTCGACTGGTCCTCGATGACGGTCAGCTCAACGTCCGCCGGCAGCGACTTGCGGACCGCTTCCAGTCGCGCCTGCACCGCGTCGGCGGTAGCGACGGTGTTGGCATCGCCTTCCTTGTAGACCGCCAACTCGACGGTTTCGCGGCCGCCCAGGCGGATGATTGCCTCGCGCTCGCGGAAGCCCTGGCGGACATCGGCCACGTCCTTCAGGCGTACCGGCAGGCCACCCGCCGCCGCGGTGTTGCCGCCGCCCGATGCGCTCTGCGCAGCCGAGGCGGCCGCCATCGCATCGGCCGAACCCGTCGCCGCGGCGACACGCGCCATCTGCAGCATCGCGTCCTGCGCGGCGTTGTTGCCTGCGCTCCGCACGGTCAGCAACAGTTCGCGCATTTCCTCGACACTCGCAAACTGGTTGACCGTACGAACCAGATAGCGCTGGGAGCCTTCCTCCAGACGGCCGCCGGAGACGTTCACGTTCTCCTGCTTCAGTCGATTGATCACGGTATCGACCGACAGGCCCATCTGCGCAAGACGGCGCGGATCGACCTCCACCTGCACCTCGTCCTCCAAGCCACCGCCGACCTTGACCGCGGCCACGCCGCCGACAGGCTCCAGCTTCTTCTTCAGGTCGTCGTCGGCGTAGCGACGCAGCATCACCAGTTCGCGATCCGCCTCACTGCCGCCCTTGGCCGACAACGCCAGGCGCAGGATGGGCTCGTTGGACGGGTTGAAGCGAAGCAGCACTGGCGGCTTGGCCTCCTGCGGCAACTGCAGCATTTCCATCTTGTCGCGCACGTCCAGGCTGGCACGGTCCATGTCCGTGCCCCACGCGAACTCCAGCACCACGTCGCTCTGCCCCGCGCGGGACACCGACTTGAGCTTGCGCAGGCCCTTGACCACGCCCAGTGCCTCTTCCACCGGCTCGGAGATCAAGGTCTCGATCTCGGCCGGCGCGGCACCGGTGTACTCGGTGCGCACGGTCAGCGTGGGGTAACTGAGGTCAGGCAGCAGGTTGACCTTCAGTCCGCTCAACGCGATCAGGCCAAACAGCAGGAAGGTCAACGTCACCATCGCCACCGTCACGCGACGGCGGGTGGAGAACTCGACCAGGTCGAAGGAGCGCGCGTCCGAAGGCTGCGTCACGGGGAAGGTCTCCGCTTACTGCTTGTTGGCAACGGGCTTCGCGGCGGCGACCGGCTTGCTGGCCGGCTCACCGATCACGCTCACCGCCGTGCCGTCACGCAACGTGTTCTTGCCAGCGACGACCACCTGATCGCCCAGTTGCACGCCCTTGCGCACCTCCACCCATGCGCCATCGACGTACCCCAGTTCCACCGGCACGCGCTGCGCCTTGCCGGCCTTGACCATGAACACCGCGGTATCGGCTTCGCCTTCCAGCAGCGCCGTGCGCGGCACCACCAGCGCGTCCGTGCGGTTGTCATAGGCAATGGAGATGCGGCCGAACATGCCCGGTTGCAGCATGCCCTCGCCATCGAAGGCGCAGATCACGCGGAACGTGCCGCTGCCCGAATCCACCACCGGCGCCACGCGGTCAACCGTGCCCTGGAAGCTGCGGCCCGGCAGCGCGTCCACCTTGAGTTCCACCGGCAGGCCGGCATTCAGGGTGGCCATTTCGCGCTCGGGCACGTTCAGCACCATTTCCAGGCGCGAAGTATCGACAATGCGGAAGATCGGGGTGTTGATCTGCACGAAGTTGCCCGGCTTGATCGACTTGGACGCCACCACGCCGGAGATCGGAGCCACCACGTTGGCGTACGACACTTCCAGGTTGGCCAGGCGATTCACCGCGCGGGCGTTCTCCAGGTCGAAGCGGATGCGGTCGTAGTCGGCGGTGCTGATCAGCTTCTGCGACATTAGCTGCTGGGCGCGCGCGAATTCGTTTTGCAGCTTGTGCATCTGCGCCGCGCTCTGCGCCGACTGCAGCGACGCACGGGCCGAATCCAGCCGCACCAGCACCTGGCCGGCCCGCACGTGCTGGCCTTCCTCGACCAGCACGCTCAGGGCAACGCCTGAGGTCTTGGCCACCACCTGCGACTCGCCGCGGGCCTCCAGCGGCGCGGTCCCGGTGTAGCTGGCGGCCACCGAGCGGCGGCTGGCCTTGGCCACCTCCACCGGTACCGACTCCACTTCGTTCTTGTCAGGGGCCTTGGCCTGAGCATCCCCGTTCCCGCCCTTGCAGGCGCTCAGTGCCAGGGCACAGGCAAGCGCCAGCGCACCCGCGCGCAGCAGTCCGGTTCCATGGAAGAGGTTGTTGTGACGCATGGTGGCTGACCTTGATAGGGGGATGGGCCCGACACTTGTGCCGGTGTTGTATCAAGGTAAATCACCCTTTCGTCGAAGCCATGCGCCGAAGGTCATGGTGACCGTCGCCATGGATCATTGGCGCGCCCCCAACGCCATGACTTCAGTCAAAGCAGCGGTAGCGGCTATACTCCAGCGCTTGTGCGCGGCCATGGGCCCCGCCCAGACAGCATTCAACCCTGCCAGCCATCAAGAGATTGCGGACTACGACATGATGCGACCGCTGACGATCGCCGCCTGCTTCGCCCTCACCACCGTCGCGTTCGCGACCATGGCCCAGGACGCCGCCGCGCCCGAAGCCACCCCTGCCGCCACCCCGGCGGCGACCGCTGTTCCGGCTGCCCCGGCGGCCGTCAAGGGCAACGCCGAAGCCGGCCGCGGCCTTGCCTATACCTGCATGGGTTGCCACGGCATCACCGGCTACAAGAACGCCTACCCGAACTTCCACGTGCCGAAGATCGGCGGCCAGTCGGCCGAGTACCTGGGCAACGCCCTGCAGGAATACAAGAAGGGCAGCCGCAAGCACCCGACCATGCAGGCGCAGGCCCAGAGCTTCAGCGATCAGCAGATCGCCGACATCGCCGCCTTCCTTTCCACCTTGAAGTGAGTGAGCTGACGCACATGACGACCCATCGCTTTGCACGAGGCGCCCTCGCCATTGCCCTGCTCGCCACCGTGGCCCTGGCCGGCTGCTCCAAGGAAGAGGCGCACGCCCCGGCCGATGGCGCTCACGCCGCCGAAGCCGCCAAATCCTCGTCCGCTGGCCTGCCGGACGGCCACATCGCCGCCGGCGAAGAGCTGGCCAAGACCAAGGGTGCTTCAGGCCAATCGTGCATCGACTGCCACGGCGCCGAGGGCAATGCCCCGATCGACCCGAGCTACCCGAAGCTGGCCGGTCAGTACGCCGATTACCTTGCCCATGCCCTGACCCAGTACCGCAGCGGCGAGCGTGAGCACGCGCTGATGTCCGGCCAGGCCAAGGGTCTGACGGACCAGCAGATCGCCGACCTAGGCGCTTACTTCGCGTCCCGCAAGGGCGAGCTGCGCGATCTGCACGGCCTGCAGTAATCGCGGCGCGGCCGGAACCTTCCGGCACGCCGACGTACAAGAGCCCGCATCCGCGGGCTCTTGTCGTTTGAGGGTATGGCTCGTTGCCGGCGTAGCGCACGCCATCAACGGCCGATGCGCGTTACCCGCAGATCACGCAGTCGTCGATCGGTGTTGACCGCGGCTTTCGTCGCCACGCATCCACGCTGAGGTCGCCGCCCCCGGCCGCCACCAGCATCAGCAGGCCACCTGCCACTGCGGCGTGCTTGCTCAACTGGATGAACTGGTTCTGGTCAGTGAAGTCGCCGTACAACGCCAGGCCCGCACCTAGGGATACCAGGGCCAGGAGACCGGCGGTAATCCGGGTGAAGACCCCCGCCAGCATGGCCATGCCGCCACCGACTTCGAGCAGGATGACCAGCGGCACCAGCGCCGAGGACACGCCAAGCGACTCAAAGGACTGCTCGACCGCAGCGAAATGCACCAGACGGCCAAGCCCCGACAGGATGAAGAGAAACGCCAGACCGGCACGGCCGAGCAGCAAATACAGATGGCCCACGGGGGCACCTCGAACAACGCGGCACCAGGGCCGGCTCCGGGATGGAGGCGTAGGGGTGCCCTGTGCGATGGAGATCAGTGTGGTTGCCTCCAAAGGCCGCTTCAATGCGCGCGTCGACAACCCATAGTTCCACCCATGGGACAGCTATTGGGCGGTCAACCGCTCGGAGGCGCCCCGGGACGCACGCTGCCATTGTCTTCTTGCAGGTGCGGCTTGAATGGCACGTCCGGTGGCGGGCGAGCCGTTGCCGGCTGCTCGTTGAGGTTGGGGTCGCTGATGCCGCAGGCACCGCCCAGTGCCAGCAGGGCCACGGCGCACCGGATCCGTTTGTTGGTGCCCGGTATGGGAATAAGCACTTCCTTAATGCTCTTGCGCACCCACTCCGCCAGTAGCGTTTCATTGGGCACCCAGTACTTGTCGAACGACGTCGGCTCGAAATCGGTCGGCTTGCGTTTGAGCCAGGTGCCCGCGCGATCCAGGTTGGCGATCTCCTGGGTAACAGTGCCCGGTGGCATGCCCGGCGACGCCGACCCAGGCCCTTCGGGGACGCGCACGCTGCCATCCGCATTGAACACACCCGGGGCCACGCCGCGTTGCGCCCCTGGCGTATTGCGGGCCGACGCACCCCAGTCATCGGCTCGGCGAGGGGCGGCCCACGTTCCCGGCGCGGGCTGCGGCTTCGGCCCTGCGCCTGGGGAAGACGCGGGTGCCACGGAAGGCGCTCGCGCGGTGCTCGTCGTGGGGCCGGATGCGGCCGCCGCCGATGTCGCTGTCGTGGGAGACGGCGTTCCCGAGGGCTCCGCACTGGAGGAGGACCGCGTGGGCACGCCCGCCGGGGTGCGCCCCGTGTTCGTCACCTGCGGGCTGGCCGCCGCTGGCGCTGAGGCACGGCCGGCAGCCGCCTGTGGGGCAGACGGGGTCCGTACTTCGCGCTCGCGAACGGCTTCCGTCCGGGCCGTGATCTCCCGCAGCGCAGGCGAGCGCACCTGAACCTCGCGAGGCGACGGTGCCTGGACCGGCGCAACGACGTCCCGCTCGACCACCTGCGCCGCCCGTGCAGTCAGCGGTCCCAGGGCCGGCGATTCCGTTTCAATCACAGCCGCGTTGGCGCGCACCGGTGCCGCCACTTCGCGCTCCTGCATCTGAGGCGTCTTGGGTTGCAACTCCCGAGTAGTCAGCCGCGGGCTCGATGCCACGGCCCGCGTCGGCGGCAACACGAACACAGCCGTCGTATCCGGCGTCGGTTCGCTCACAGCCACGGCCTGCTCCTGCGGTGCTGCGGGGGCCGACGGCGCGGCAACCTCGCGCTCGGGGACTTCCAGCGGTGCGCCCGCCAGTTCGGGCGGCGAGGTTTGGGCTTCGACGGCCACGGCGGGCGGCGATGGTAATGCCTCGGCCGCCGCCTCCGGCTCAGCGGGCGCCTCTACTCCCTCCGCAGCGTCACGGGGTTGGGGCGACGGCGCCTCGGCGGTCGGTTCCGATGGCGACGCCTGGCCACCTCCACCCCCGACCTCTCCCGGGGTCCCCTCGCCCAGGAACTCCACCTGCACGACCTCCTCGCCCTGCGGCGGTGGCTCAAGCCCGAGGAACTGCAGGTACATCAACCAGATCAGCGCGACGGCAAAGAACAGATTGACCAGCACCGAGAACGTGGCGGCGGCCCATCGGACGTAGCGGTCTTCGCGGGGCGCCGGGTGCCACTGCTGGCGCCACAGCGTGGAAAAAGCCTGCCAGCGATTGAGCAGCGCCGCGCGTTCGGCCGGCAGCGGGAGTGCGCGCGCCAGCAGCACACCCACTACCTCCTCCACACGCGCGCCCCTGACAGCGCCCACCCGCTGGGTCATCGACTCCAGCCAGGCCTTCCAACCTTCGGGGAATTCACCCGGGGGCCGACTGCGATGCGCGTTGAGCCGCCACCTGCGATGCAGGGCTTCGATGAATGATGCGGCGGAGTTCGTCAACGGCGCCGCGCCGGCATCACGTCGCGCTTTCGCGACTGATGTACGGGGCCGAGCCGCTGTCGTGATCGGTCGCGTCGCGCACTGCGGTCACGCCCGGCACCTTTTCCAGCAACGTCTTCTCGATACCCTGTTTGAGGGTCACGTCGGCCATGCCGCACCCATGGCAGCCGCCGCCAAAGCGCAGCACCACCACGCCGGCCGCCGTCACTTCCTGGACAGCGACATTGCCGCGGTGCATGGCCAACTGCGGGTTGATCTCCTGCTCCACCACCCATTGCACGCGCTCCACCAGCGACGCGCCATCCGCCGGGGCCTGGCCCTTGATCTTGGGTGCGCGGATCTGCAACTGGCCGCCGGTCGCCTGGGTTTCGTAGTCGATTTCAGCACCGTCGAGGAACTTCACGCTGCCCGCATCCAGCCACAGGGTGAAGCCTTCGCAATCCACCGCCCATTCGTCGCCGCCCAGGTCGGCCGGTTCGGCAAATTCCAGGCGCACATCCGCCTTGGCCGTCCCCGGATGCACCGCCGACAGCTTCACGCCCAGCCCCGGCAGGGACTCGCGCTCGATCAGTTTGCGGAAATGGGTTTGGGCGGATTCGGAAATCTGGATCATGCGGCTATTCTAGCGGCGTCCGGTGCCGGGTATGTCACCCGTGACCAGTTAAGACCGCGCGCGATGTGAATCGTTCACTTGGCGCATGCGCAAGGAGCCTGCATGAACGACCTCGTCCCCCTCGCCCAAGCCCACTGCATCCCGCGCCGCGGCGTGGAGCATCGGCTCCCGCCAGCGACCGTCCGCGAACTGATGCCGCAACTGCCCGGCTGGGAGCTGGCCGAAGACGGCCATGCCCTCGTGAAGACGTTCCGGTTCGACGACTACTACCGCACGATGGCCTTCGTGAATGCCCTGGCGTTCGTTGCCCATCGCGAGGACCATCACCCGGACCTGGGCGTACACTACGACCGCTGCGTGGTGCGTTTTTCCACCCATGACGTGGGTGGCCTGAGCGAAAACGACTTCATCTGTGCGGCCAAGGCCGAGGCGCTCGCCGTCTGAGCACCGCGCCGCGGCTCCCCACAGGCCCATCAAGGAGGCACGCCATGAACCGCACATCCGCCGTCACCGCTTTCGTCTCCGCCGCCGGCCTGCTGGTCACGTCGGCCCTGCTGGGCGGCTGCCAGCGTCCATCGCAACAGGCCGACGAGAACTACATCGCGCCAACCGCGCTCAAGGCAGTGGATACCCCGCCACCGGATTACCCTCTGGACCTGGCCTGCTCGCAGGTAGGCGGCACGGTTGAACTGCTGGTCACGGTGGGGCCGGAAGGCACCCCGACCGATATCCAGGTTGCCCGAACCAGCAAGGTCGCCGCACTGGACGCGTCGGCGCAGGCCGCCGTCCGCAACTGGAAGTTCACCCCGGCCACCCGCAACGGCCAGCCGACCACCGCCAAGTTGCAGGTGCCGGTGAAGTTCACGCCGCCGGCCGAATTACCCGAGGACTGCCCGGGCACCGCGGGCAACAACCTCTAAGCGACACCTTCATTGATTACCGGCAAGGCGGACGACATCGCCCGCCTTGCCGCGTCAGGGCCGTGCACTGGCGCACGCGCCCACGCCGCAATCGGTCAGCTCAGTCGGTCCAGCACGTCCAGCAACTCCGGGGCCAAGGGCGCCGTCAGCAGGTACTTGGCCTTCCCTCCGTCCAGCGCGAACTCCAGCGTGGAGGCGTGCAGGAACAGCCGTTTCAGCCCGACCTGATCGCGAAGGCGCTTGTTGACTGCCGGATCGCCGTACTTGTCGTCGCCGGCCACCGGGTGGCCGATGTGTTGGGCGTGCACGCGGATCTGGTGGGTGCGGCCGGTTTCGATCCGCACCTCGCAGTAGGACTGCCCGCCTCGGCGCTCCAGCACCTTGAAGTGGCTCAAGGAAGCCTTGCCGTCACGGTGCACCTGCACGTGGCGCTCGCCGCCCTGGCGCAGGCCAATGTGCAGCGGCGCATCCACCGTCATCACTCCATCGGGCATGCGTCCCGCCAGTAGTGCCAGGTAGCGCTTGGCGATGCCGCCCTCTTCGCGCATCAGGGCCTGCATTTCGGTCAGGGCCGAGCGCTTCTTGGCGACGATCAGCAGCCCGGACGTGTCCCGATCCAGGCGGTGGACCAGCTCCAGGGTCTGCCCCGGGCGGAGCGCACGCAGCGTCTCGATGGCGCCAAAACTAATGCCACTGCCCCCATGGCTGGCCACGCCCGACGGCTTGTTGATTGCCAGCAGGCGCGCGTCCTCGAACACGATCGAGGCTTCCATGGCGTCCAGGAAGCCTTTGGGGGGCATGGGTTTCTCACCCTCTTCCGCCAGCCGAAGCGGCGGGATCCGCACCTCGTCGCCACCTGCCAACTTTCGCTCGGGCTTTCCGCGCCCACCATTGACCCGCACCTGACCTGAACGGACCAGCTTGTAGATCAAGGACTTGGGCGCACCCTTGAGTTGCCCGAGCAGAAAATTGTCCAGGCGTTGCCCCTCCCGGTCCTCCGGCACGCGCACCAGGCGGGCGCCAGCACGCGCCTCGCCGGCCTCAGTGGCCGGGACTTTGGGGAACTTGGGATGGGTCATCGGTGGGGGTTATCTGATACACTCGCGAAGCGAGATAAGGTTTTGATTTCGCAGGGAGTTGCAGAGCCGGGCAAATGCGCGCCGGCCAACTGCGGCAGTCTGGGGCCGAAAGCCCCTCCCGGCGAATCCGGTCCGTGCCTGACCCCTGCCCTCGGGGCAGCCATGTTAGCAGCGTCGGCCCGGCGGAACCCGCCCTCGCCCTCCGGGTCATACCGGTGGAAGTGAACACGTCCCGTGCGACGCAAACGGCTTCGGCCGCGCGCTGTCGCCGGCCGCCCCGAGCGACGTTCGCGTCGCCGGCCCGTAACTTGGAATGCAACAACAAGCGCTCCCGCGGCATGCCGTGGTGTGGAAGCGCTGGAAATTTGAGGTTCCGTCGGCGCGCAAGGTGCAGTCCGCTTTGCAGGACGCAACGCCGCGACGGGGGAACGGAGTTCCAGAGGCGAAACGCCATGGCGTTCCGCGTGCCTGCCTTCGGGCAGGGTGAAGCGCGCGAGGAACGCAACAATGAAGCGAATGCTCATCAATGCCACGCAGGCGGAAGAACTGCGTGTGGCAATTGTCGATGGCCAGACCCTGTACGACATCGATATCGAACAGCCGGCCAAGGAACAGAAAAAGTCCAACATCTACAAGGGCAAGATCACCCGTCTTGAACCCTCCCTCGAAGCGGCCTTCGTGGAATATGGCGCTGATCGCCATGGCTTCCTGCCGCTGAAGGAAATCTCCCGCGATTACTTCCAGGCGGGCGTCGACCACAACAAGGCCGGCCTCAAGGAACTGCTGCGCGAAGGCCAGGAAGTGGTCGTGCAGGTCGACAAGGAAGAGCGTGGCAACAAGGGCGCCGCCCTGACCACGTTCATCTCGCTGGCCGGCCGCTACATGGTGCTGATGCCCAACT
>CBFGOS010000041.1:0-12498 GCA_965650425.1 uncultured Lysobacter sp.
GCGTGTTCCCCGACAAGCCGATCACCAAGAAGCCGATCGAAGTCCGAATGGGCTCCGGTAAGGGCAACGTCGAGTACTGGGTGGCCCAGATCCAGCCCGGCCGCATGATCTATGAGATCGAGGGCGTCAGCGAGGAAGTGGCACGTGAGGCGTTCCGCCTGGCCGCTGCCAAGCTGTCGGTGACCACCACTTTCGTTACCCGTACGGTGCGCTAATGGAACTCAAGCAATTGCGCGAAAAGTCGGCTGACGAGCTGAAGTCCCACCTGCTGGACCTCCAGAAGGAGCAGTTCGCCCTGCGCATGCAGAAGGCGACTGGCCAGCTCGCCAAGACCCATGACGTCCGCCGCGTGCGTCGCGAGATCGCTCGCGTGAACATGCTGCTGGGCGGCAAGAAGTAAGGACCCTGCAATGACCGACAACAATACAGAGAAGGCGCTGCGCACGGTTGAAGGCCGGGTCGTCAGCAACAAGATGGACAAGACCGTCACCGTGCTCGTTGAGCGCCAGGTCAAGCACGCGTTGTACGGCAAGTACATCCGTCGCTCGACCAAGCTCCACGCCCACGATGCCGACAACGCCTGCAAGGAAGGCGATGTCGTGCGCGTGAAGGAGATTGCGCCGATGTCCAAGACCAAGAACTGGAGCGTGGTTGAGATCGTCAGCCGCGCCGCCGAGTAAGAGGAGAGCTAACCATGATCCAGATGCAAAGCTACCTCGATGTCGCTGACAACTCGGGTGCCAAGGAAGTGATGTGCATCAAGGTGCTCGGCGGTTCCAAGCGCCGTTACGCCGCGATTGGCGACATCATCAAGGTCACCGTGAAGGACGCGATCCCGCGCGGCAAGGTCAAGAAGGGCGACGTCTACGACGCCGTCGTGGTGCGTACCCGCAAGGGTGTGCGCCGTCCGGACGGCTCGCTGATCCGCTTCGACGGCAACGCCGCCGTGCTCCTGAACAACAAGCAGGAACCGATCGGTACCCGTATCTTCGGGCCTGTGACCCGCGAGCTGCGTTCCGAGAAGTTCATGAAGATCGTCTCGCTTGCGCCTGAAGTGCTCTGAGCGGAGGAATAGATAATGAACCGTATCCGCAAGGGCGACCAGGTCGTCGTCATCTCCGGCAAGGACAAGGGCAAGAAGGGTGATGTGGTGCGTGTGGCCGGCGACAAGGTCGTCGTGTCCAACATCAACATCATCAAGCGCCACACCAAGCCGAATCCCCAGGCTGGCCAGCCGGGCGGCGTGGTCGAGCGCGAAGCGCCGATCCACATTTCCAACGTGATGCTCTTCAACCCGGCCACTGGCAAGGGTGAGCGCGTCGGTTTCAAGGTGCTGGAGGATGGACGCAAACTGCGTGTGTTCCGCTCCAGCGGTGAGGCGGTTGACGCCTGAGGAATGCATAAATGACCACCCGGCTTGAAAAGTTCTACCAGGAAGAAGTGGTTCCGCAGCTGACGAAGAAGTTCGGCTACAAGAACCCGATGGAAGTGCCGCGCCTCGTGAAGGTCACGCTCAACATGGGCGTGGGCGAAGCAGCGACCAACAAGAAGGTGCTTGAGAACGCCGTCGCCGATATGACCAAGATTTCGGGTCAGAAGCCGATCGTGACCAAGACCCGCGTTTCGGTTGCCTCGTTCAAGATCCGTGACGGTTGGCCGATCGGCTGCAAGGTGACCCTGCGTCGCGCCAAGATGTTCGAGTTCCTCGACCGCCTGATCAACATCTCGCTGCCGCGCGTCCGCGACTTCCGCGGCGTGTCGGGTCGCGCGTTCGACGGCCGTGGCAACTACAACATGGGCGTCAAGGAGCAGATCATCTTCCCGGAAATCGACTTCGACGCCGTCGACGCGATCCGTGGTATGGACATCGCGATCACCACGACCGCGAAGACCGATGCCGAGGCCAAGGCCCTGCTCGAAGCCTTCCGTTTCCCGTTCCGCAACTGATACTCGAGGACTGACACAATGGCCAAGACCTCCATGGTCAACCGCGAGATCAAGCGGGCCAAGCTTGCCAAGCAGCACGGCGAGAAGCGCGAAGCGCTGAAGAAGATCATCGCCAGCCCGACCGCCTCGTACGAGGACAAGATGGAAGCCGCGACCAAGCTGCAGAAGCTGCCGCGCGACTCCTCCCCCTGCCGCCAGCGCACCCGCTGCGTCCTGACCGGTCGTCCGCGTGGCGTGTACAACAAGTTCGGCCTCGGCCGCAACAAGCTCCGCGAAGCCACCATGCGTGGCGACGTGCCGGGCCTGCGCAAGGCCAGCTGGTAAAGCCCAGCCGGTTCTTGTACCATTGCGAGTTCCCTGCCTTCGGGCGGGGAACTCGTTGTTACAACTGAATTCGCATCCCGCGGATATCGGTGCACTCATAAGGACTCATCCATGAGCATGACTGATCCCATCGCCGACATGCTGGTTCGCATCAAGAATGCAGCCGCTGTCCGCAAGCAGACGGTGAAGATGCCGTCGTCCAAGATCAAGGCCGCGATTGCCACCGTTCTCAAGAACGAGGGCTACATCGCCGACTTCCGCGTGACCCAGGACGGCGCCAAGGCCGAGCTGGAAATCGTGCTGAAGTATTTCGAAGGCAAGCCGGTGATCGAGCGCCTGCAGCGCTACTCCCGCTCGGGCCTGCGTCAGTACCGCGGCAAGAGCGATCTGCCCAAGGTTCTGGGCGGTCTCGGTGTCGCCATCATTTCCACCTCCAAGGGCATCATGACCGATGCGCAGGCGCGCCAGCAGGGCGTCGGCGGTGAAGTCCTGTGCTTCGTGGCTTAAGGGAGAACTGAACCATGTCCCGCGTTGCCAAGAAGCCGATCGCCCTGGCCAAGGGCGTTGAACTGAACATCCAGGCCGAGTCGATCACTGCCAAGGGCCCGAAGGGCACCCTGTCGATCGCCAAGCCCGCCGCCATCGAACTGAAGGTTGAAGACGGCCACGCCGTGTTCAGCACTGAAGATGCCGCGCTGATCCCGCTGACCGGCACCCTGCGTGCCATTCTCGCCAACATGGTGAAGGGCGTTTCCGAAGGCTTCGAGCGCAAGCTCGAGCTGGTGGGCGTCGGTTACCGTGCAGCGATGCAGGGCAAGGACCTGAACCTGTCGCTGGGTTACTCGCATCCGATCCTGTTCCCGGCGCCGGAAGGCATTACCATCGCCACCCCGACCCAGACCGAAGTTGTGGTCTCGGGCGCTGACAAGCAGCGCGTGGGCGAAGTTGCCGCCAAGATCCGCGGTTTCCGTCCGCCGGAGCCGTACAAGGGCAAGGGCGTGAAGTACGCCGGCGAAGTCATCATCCGCAAGGAAGCCAAGAAGGCCTGATCGGCTTTCAGCTTCTGGAGACAAGAGCATGAACAAGAACATTGCCCGCCTGCGTCGCGCCAAGTCGACCCGTGCACACATCCGCGAACTCGGCGTGCCGCGCCTGACGGTGCTGCGCACCGGCCAGCACCTGTACGCCCAGGTCTTCACCTCCGACGGTTCCAAGGTCCTGGCTTCGGCCTCGACCGTGCAGGCCGACGTCAAGGAAGGCCTGAAGAACGGCAAGAACGCCGACGCTGCCGCCAAGGTTGGCCGTATGGTCGCCGAGCGCGCCAAGGCTGCTGGCGTCGAGAAGGTCGCCTTCGACCGCTCGGGCTACCGCTACCACGGCCGCATCAAGGTGCTGGCCGAAGCCGCCCGCGAAGGTGGCCTGCAGTTCTGATGCTTGAAGGCGTGGGGGATTGCCCCCACGCCTGCTGCATTCAAGGCATTTCGCCGCCGACGAGGCTGTTCGTCGGACGCGTCATCCGGGTTGCCGGTGGCGTGGAACGCCCGATGTAACCACAACCATAAGCGGCCAAGCCGCAAATCCTTCAACTACAGAGATTTCAAAAATGGCAGAAGAGCGTGCACCGCGGGGTCGTGATCGCGACCGTAACCGCGAAGAGATCGATGACGGCATGATCGAGAAGCTGATTGCGGTCAACCGCGTCAGCAAGACCGTCAAGGGCGGCCGCCAGTTCACCTTCACCGCGCTGACGGTGGTGGGCGACGGCAACGGCAAGGTTGGCTTCGGCTACGGCAAGGCGCGTGAAGTGCCGGTTGCCATCCAGAAGTCGATGGAATACGCCCGTAAGGCAATGAACAACGTCGATCTGAACAACGGCACCCTGTGGCATGCGGTCAAGTCCGGTCACGGCGCGGCGCGCGTGTTCATGCAGCCGGCTTCCGAAGGTACCGGCGTGATCGCCGGCGGTGCGATGCGCGCCGTGCTGGAAGCGGTGGGCGTGAAGAACGTGCTGGCCAAGGCCGTTGGTTCGCGCAACCCGATCAACCTGGTCCGCGCCACCATCAAGGGCCTGACCGACATGCACTCGCCGTCGCAGATTGCTGCCAAGCGTGGCAAGAAGGTGGAGGACCTGATCAATGGCTAAGAACGAAGCTGCCGGCGGCACCATCAAGGTGCGCCTGGTCAAGGGCCTGCGTGGCACCCAGTCGCGTCACCGTCTGTCGGTGAAGGCGCTGGGCCTGGGCAAGCTCAACAGCGTCCGTGAGCTCAAGGACAGCCCGCAGGTTCGCGGTCTGATCAACCAGCTCCACTACCTCGTCCGCGTGGAGGAGTAATCATCATGCGTCTCAACACTCTGCAACCCGCCGAGGGCGCCCGTCAGGAGCGTACCCGCGTCGGTCGTGGTATCGGTTCGGGCCTTGGCAAGACTGCCGGTCGCGGTCACAAGGGTTCGTTCGCGCGCGCCGGTAAGGGCAAGATCAAGGCCGGCTTCGAAGGCGGCCAGATGCCGATGTACATGCGTCTGCCGAAGGTTGGCTTCCGCTCCAAGCTGAAGAACGACACCGCCGAAGTGCTGCTGTACCAGCTGGACAAGCTGGACGCCGGTGAAATCGACTTCGCGGCCCTGCGCGCTGCCAAGCTGGTGCCCAGCACCGCCAAGCAGGCCAAGATCGTGAAGAAGGGTGAGCTGACCAAGGCCTTCGTGCTGAAGGGTCTGCTGGCCACCGCCGGTGCCAAGGCCGCGATCGAAGCGGCTGGCGGCAAGGTCGGGGAGTAAGCGACGCATGGCGCGGAGCGGCAACGCGATGGCCGGCGTGGGTGGCGGGCTCGGTAAGTTCACCGAGCTCCGCCAACGTCTGTTGTTTGTAATCGGCGCTCTGATCGTCTACCGCATCGGTTGCTACATTCCGGTGCCGGGCGTCAATCCGGAGGCGATGCTTCGCCTGATGGAAACCCAGCAGGGCACCATCGTGGACATGTTCAACATGTTCTCCGGTGGTGCGCTGGAGCGTTTCAGCCTGTTGGCGCTGAACGTGATGCCGTACATCTCGGCATCGATCATCGTGCAGTTGCTGACCCAGATCGTGCCGAGCCTGAAGGCCATCCAGAAGGAAGGCGAATCGGGCCGCAAGCGCATCAACCAGTGGTCGCGCATGGGTGCGATTCCGCTCGCCATTTTCCAGGCGTGGGGCATTGCGACGGCACTGCAGGCTGGTGGCGCGAGCCAGGGCATCCCGGTGGTGTACAACCCGGGCCCGGGCTTCGTCATTACCGCGGTGATCGCGCTGACCGCCGGCACGATGTTCCTGATGTGGCTGGGCGAGCAGGTGACGGAGCGTGGCGTCGGTAACGGCGTGTCGCTGATCATCTTCGCCGGCATCGTGGCGGGCCTGCCGTCCGCCCTGATCGGCATGTTCGAGCAGATCCGCAATGGCGACATGAGCCCGCTGATCGCCATCCTGGTGGTGCTGATCGTGCTGGTCTTCACCTACCTGGTGGTGTTCGTCGAACGTGGCCAGCGTCGGATCACGGTCAATTACGCGCGCCGGCAGGGTGGGCGCAATGCGTACATGAACCAGTCGTCCTTCCTGCCGCTCAAGCTGAACATGGCGGGTGTGATCCCGGCGATCTTCGCCTCGAGCATCGTGATGTTCCCGGCGACGGCGGCGACCTGGTTTGCCCAGGGTAGCTCCAGTTCGTGGCTGCTCAAGCTCAGCAACATGCTGAACCCGGGCGAGCCGCTGCACATGATCCTCTATGCGGCCCTGATCACTGGGTTTGCCTTCTTCTACACCGCCCTGGTTTTCAACTCCCAGGAGACGGCGGATAATCTGAAGAAGTCAGGCGCGCTGATCCCCGGTATCCGTCCGGGCAAGGCGACGGCAGACTACATCGACGGTGTGCTGACCCGCCTGACGGCGGCCGGTGCGATCTATCTGGTGGCGGTCTGCCTCTTGCCGGAAGTGATGCGCAGCCAGATGGGCACGTCGTTCTACTTCGGCGGTACCTCGCTGCTGATCGTGGTGGTGGTGGTGATGGACTTCATTGCCCAGATCCAGGCCCACCTGATGTCGCACCAGTACGAGAGCCTGTTGAAGAAGGCCAACCTGAAGGGCGGTTCGCGCGGCCTGCCGCGCGGTTGAGAAAGTTGTTTGGCGTCTCCGCACCCGTGGCGGATTGACGACAAGAAGGGCGACCCGGGCGGCGGTCTCGCGCACGGGTGAGTTGGAGCCGGTCCCTGCGCCAGAGTAGCGCGGGGGGTCGGGAGAGGGGTTAGACAGCCTCTCCCAGACAGCTCCCTCTCGTCGCCGGAGCATGGGCACACTCCCCATGCCGGAGTGCCTGCGGTGCCCCCGGGCCCCGCAGGGCTTCCTGTGGAAACGAGACTTTGATAAACTTGTCGATTCACTCCGCCGGGTGACCTCAACCCGGCCGCCAAACCTAGTTGGAGATCGCGTTATGGCGCGTATTGCTGGCGTCAATCTGCCTGCCCAGAAGCATGTCTGGGTCGGGCTTCAAAGTATTTACGGCATTGGCCGTACCCGTTCGAAGCAGGTCTGTGATGCTGCAGGCGTGACTTCGACCACCAAGATCCGCGACCTGTCCGAGCCGGAAGTCGAGCGCCTGCGCGCCGAGATCGGCAAGTACGTGGTTGAGGGCGATCTGCGCCGCGAGGTCGGTATCGCCATCAAGCGCCTGATGGACCTGGGCTGCTACCGCGGCCTGCGTCACCGTCGCGGCCTGCCGCTGCGCGGCCAGCGTACCCGGACCAATGCCCGTACCCGCAAGGGTCCGCGCAAGGCCATCAAGAAGTAAGGGGTATAGATCATGGCCAAGCCTGCTGCAGCCAAGACCAAGAAGAAGATCAAGCGCGTCGTCACCGACGGCATCGCCCACGTCCACGCTTCTTTCAACAACACCATCGTCACGATCACCGACCGCCAGGGCAATGCGCTGAGCTGGGCGACCTCGGGCGGCGCCGGTTTCCGCGGCTCCCGCAAGTCGACCCCGTTCGCGGCCCAGGTTGCCGCCGAAAAGGCCGGTCGTGCTGCCCTCGATTACGGCCTGAAGACGCTCGAAGTGCGTATCAAGGGTCCGGGTCCGGGTCGCGAGTCCGCCGTTCGTTCGCTGAACAACGTCGGCTACAAGATCGCCAACATCATCGACGTCACGCCGATTCCGCACAACGGCTGCCGTCCGCCGAAAAAGCGCCGCGTCTGAGGAGCTGAAGAGACATGGCACGTTATATTGGTCCCAAGTGTAAGCTCTCCCGCCGCGAAGGCGCCGACCTCTCGCTGAAGTCGCCCGTCCGCGCCCTGGACTCGAAGTGCAAGCTGGAGCAGAAGCCCGGACAGCACGGTCCGACTGCCCGCAAGGGCAAGCTGTCCGACTACGCCACCCAGCTGCGTGAAAAGCAGAAGGTCAAGCGTATCTACGGTCTGCTGGAGCGCCAGTTCCGCAATTACTACAAGAAGGCCTCGAACAAGAAGGGCAACACCGGTGAAAACCTGTTGCAGCTTCTCGAGACCCGCCTGGACAACGTCGTCTACCGCATGGGTTTCGCGGTGACCCGTCCGGCCGCCCGCCAGCTGGTTTCGCACCGCGGCGTGACGGTCAATGGCAAGTCGGTGAACCTGCCGTCTTACCAGGTCAAGGCCGGCGATGCGATCGCGCTCTCCGAGCGTGCCCAGAAGCAGCTCCGCGTGCAGGAATCCCTGTCCGTGGCGCAGCAGATGGACCTGTCGCCGTCGTGGGTCGAGGTGGACAGCAAGAAGTTCGCGGGCGTCTTCAAGGCCGTTCCGGACCGTGCTGACCTGCCGGCCGACATCAACGAAGCGCTGATCGTCGAGCTGTACTCGAAGTAATGACTTTGAATCCCCCGGCCCCCGCCGGGGGAAACGCAGGAGACACCACCCTATGACGGTAACCGCAAACCAGGTACTTCGCCCCCGCGGTCCCCAGATCGAGCGCCTCACGGGCAACCGTGCCAAGGTCGTGATCGAGCCGCTGGAGCGTGGCTACGGCCACACCCTCGGCAATGCGCTGCGTCGCGTGCTGCTGTCGTCCATCCCGGGCTTCGCGATCACCGAAGTCGAGATCGATGGCGTGCTGCACGAGTACACCACCGTGGAAGGCCTGGAAGAGGACGTGCTGGAGGTTCTGTTGAACCTCAAGGACGTCGCGATCCGCATGCACACGGGCGACGCGTCGACCCTGTCCCTGTCCAAGCAGGGCCCGGGCGTCGTCACCGCCGGTGACATCAAGACCGACCACAACGTCGAGATCCTCAACCCGGAACATGTGATCTGCCACCTGACCAAGGACACGGCACTGAACATGCGCCTGAAGATCGAGCGTGGGTTCGGCTACCAGCCGGCCGCCGCCCGTCGTCGCCCGGACGAGGAGACCCGCGCCCTGGGTCGCCTGATGCTGGACGCCAGCTTCTCGCCGGTCCGCCGCGTCGCGTATGCCGTGGAAGCGGCCCGCGTCGAGCAGCGCACCGACCTCGACAAGCTCGTGCTGGACATCGAGACCAACGGCACGATCGACGCCGAGGAAGCCATCCGTACGGCTGCCGAGATCATCACCGATCAGCTGTCGGTGTTCGGTGACTTCACCCAGCGCGGCCCGGGCACCCAGAAGCCGGCCACGGCGGGTGTCGACCCGATCCTGCTGCGTCCGATCGACGATCTGGAGCTGACGGTGCGTTCGGCCAACTGCCTCAAGGCCGAGAGCATCTACTACGTCGGTGACCTGATCCAGAAGACCGAGGTCGAGCTGCTCAAGACCCCGAACCTGGGTAAGAAGTCGCTCACCGAGATCAAGGAAGTCCTCGCCCAGCGCGGTCTTTCGCTTGGCATGAAGCTTGAGAACTGGCCGCCGGCGGGCATTGCCTCGCACGGCATGATGGGCTGAGTTCAGTAACAAGGTGAGCCCCCGCCCGAAAGGCGGGGGTTCATTGCAGCACCGCAGTACCCCGCCGACAGGCCTCAAGGCCAGCGGCATGTCCGGTCACGGAGGGCCGGCACGGACCACCCGCAGTCCAAGCAGTAGCGCCGGGATGGCGACAGCGAAGTTCAACAGTCACAGCATTCACTCAAGGAAACCGACCCATGCGCCACCAGAAGTCCGGCCGCAAGTTCAACCGCACCAGCGCCCACCGCGATGCGATGTTCACCAACATGGCCGCCTCGCTGATCAAGCACGGCCTGATCCGCACCACCCTGCCGAAGGCCAAGGAACTGCGCCGCGTCGCCGAGCCGCTGATCACCCTCGCCAAGGTTGATGGCGTTGCCAACCGCCGCCTCGCCTTCTCGCGCCTGCGCGACAAGGAAGCCGTCGGCACCCTGTTCACCACGCTCGGCCCGCGTTACCTCGAGCGCAACGGCGGCTACACCCGCATCCTGAAGTGCGGCTTCCGCGCTGGCGACAATGCGCCGATGGCGTACATCGAGCTGGTCGACCGTCCGGCTGCTGCGGAGTAATCCGCGCGCCAGAACGCCGGCACTGCGGTGTCGGTGCATCGCAAGGCCCCGGCTTGTCCGGGGCTTTTGCGTTTTTTGCCGCGGAGCCATTGGGTTCGCGCGCCTGTCCAGCGAATGCCGGACGGCGGGGCAGGCGGATGCAGGCGGGTTGTCCGGTGCGCCGACACGCGGGCCCCCAAGGTGCCCGTGCGGGTTCCGCGCCGTTGCATGGAGCGGTTAAGCTTCACGCATGATCACGACGCTCCTGCGCGGCTCGTTCCGCACTCAATTCCTGCTTGGCTTTCTTGCCTGCGTGGCGCTGCTGGCGTATGCCATTTACTTGCAGCTGCATGACGGTCTGGAGCCCTGCAACCTCTGCATCTTCCAGCGTATTGCCTTCGCTGCGTTGGGGCTGGTGTTCCTGGTCGGAGGGCTGCATGGCCCCCGCGCAGGAGGACGCCGCGTCTACGGCGTGCTTTTGGGGCTGGCGGCGCTGGGGGGTATTGCCATTGCCGGCCGCCACGTGTGGATCCAGATGTTCCCGTCCCCGACCGCCAGCTGCGGGGTGCCGCTGTCGTTCATGCGCGAGACGATGTCGACGAGCGATGTCATCCGCAAAGTAATGACGGCAACGGGCAACTGCGGCGACATCGACTGGACCTTTATGGGGCTGTCGATGCCGTGGTGGAGCCTGGTGTGGTTTGTGTTGCTGGGCGCATGGGGCCTGTTCGCGGCGTTCCGGCGCGGGTGAAGGCGACTTCAAGGTTGCCCACGTAACGGTTGCAGCTCCGTGGAGGGGGGCGGATGATGGGTTGCTGCTCCGCAACAACCGTCATTGATGCCATGCCCAATACGCCCCGCAACCTTCAACCCGTGAACCTGCCCAGCGAGTGGTCCCCCTCGTCCTGGCGCGCCTATCCGGCGCTTCAGCTGCCGCAGTATCCGGATGCGGAGGCACTGGAAGAGGCCTTGGTCGAACTGCGCACGCTGCCGCCGCTGGTGACCTCCTGGGAGATCCTGGCGCTGAAGCAGCAGATCGCCGATGCGCAGGATGGCAAGCGCTTCCTGCTGCAGGGCGGCGATTGCGCGGAGACGTTTGCGTCGTGCTCGTCGGAGGTCATCTCCAACCGGCTGAAGGTGCTGCTGCAGATGAGCCTGGTGCTGGTGCACGGCCTGCGCAAGCCGGTGGTGCGCGTGGGTCGTTTCGCGGGCCAGTACGCGAAGCCGCGCTCTTCGGATACCGAAACCATCGAAGGGGTGACGCTCCCGAGCTACCGGGGCGACCTGGTCAATGCGCCGGCGTTCACCGCCGAGGCCCGCGTTCCCGACCCGCGTCGGATGATCAAGGGCCACGCGCGCTCGGCGATGACGATGAACTTCGTCCGCTCGCTGATCGACGGCGGTTTCGCCGACCTGCACCACCCCGAATACTGGAACCTGAGCTGGGTCGGCCACTCGCCGCTGGCTGAAGAGTACCGGCGGATGGTCAACGGCATTGGCGACGCGGTCCGCTTCATGGAGACGCTGTCGGGTTCGCAGGTGCACAACCTTAACCGAGTGGATTTCTACACCTCGCATGAAGCCCTGCTGTTGCCGTACGAGGAGTCGCAGACCCGGCAGGTGCCGCGTCATTGGGGCTGGTTCAACCTCAGTACCCACTATCCCTGGATCGGCATGCGCACGGCCGCGGTGGACGGCGCACATGTGGAGTACTTCCGCGGTATCCGCAACCCGATTGCGATCAAGGTCGGGCCCTCGGTCACGCCTGACCAGTTGTTGCGCGTGATCGATGTGCTGAATCCCGAGGACGAACCGGGTCGATTGACCTTCATTCACCGCATGGGCGCGGCGCAGATCGCCGACAAATTGCCCCCACTGTTGGAGGCCATGCGTCGCGACGGCCGCCGAGTGCTCTGGGTCTGCGACCCGATGCACGGCAACACGGAGAGCACCACCAACGGTTACAAGACGCGTCGCTTCCGCAACATCCGCAGTGAGCTGGAACAGTCGCTGGATCTGCACGCAGCGGCCGGCACGCGGCTGGGCGGCGTGCATCTGGAGCTGACTGGCGAAGACGTGACCGAGTGCCTGGGCGGCGCGCGCGAATTGACCGAGAGCGATCTGGAGCGCGCCTACCACTCGACGGTCGATCCACGCCTCAACTATGAGCAGGCGCTGGAAGTGGCCATGTTGATCGTGCGCAAGCAGGAGCAGATTTCCGCGCCCCTGTGAGGTGGCCGGGCTGGAACAGCGCAATGCAGGCGTTCAGGAAAAGGCCGCGGGGTAGCCCGCGGCCTTTTTCGCTTTTTCGTGCGCGCTCAGCGGGATACGTCGGTGTCCGGCTCGGGGCGAGTGGCCGCAGCCGCGGGCTCGGCGCTGCCCGCCTCCGACGGGACTGCGCCAGCGGCTAGTCCGGTGGTCGAGTCCGGGGCACCGGCCGCTGCGGCTGCCGGTTGTGGCGAGGATGGCGCCGGATCGGGACCGATGCTGGCGAGAAAGCGCGGCGCTTTCCGGGCTTGGGCGGCCTGTTCGAAGCTGTAGGCAAGGCCGAGCAGCCGCGGCTCACTCCATGCCGGGCCCATGAACACGACGCCGACCGGTAGCCCGTTCACGTCGCCCATGGGGACGGTGACGCTTGGCGTGCCCGCGACGGCGGCGATGCCATAGCCGGCCCCCAGGAATCGGTCGCCATGCGCCAGATCGGTGTGCCAGGCCGGGGCAGTGGCCGGCGCGATAAGTGCGTCGAGGTCATGGGCCGCCAGCG
>CBFGOS010000042.1:0-12345 GCA_965650425.1 uncultured Lysobacter sp.
GTCCCACGCAGCGTCCCACGCGGCGTCCGCCTGCGCCTGTCGGGCGCCGTCGGATGGTTGCGCGCTGGGCGCGCGCGAGGCGGCCTTGTCCGATGGCTCGGCATCGCCTTGCGCGGGACGCTGCGTGGGACGCGATTGCTGCGCAGGGCCATTGCCCGCCTGTCGTGCTGCGCCATCTTCGCCGGGGCCTTCGCGCCGGCCCTGGTGGCCATCGGACGGCGCCTGGGACGCGCGCTGCGACGCCCGCTTCATCGCGGCTTCGACCGCGCGCCGATTGGCAATGGCATCCTCCATGCCGGGCGCGCGCTGCAGGGCCTGGTCATATGCAGCGATGGCCTCCCGATACCGTCCCGCCTTGGCCAACGCATTGCCACGGTTGTAGTGCGCATCCGCGTTATCCAGTTGCGAAAAACCCTTCGCCGCACCCTCGAAGTCGCCCTGACGGTAACGCTGGGTGGCCGCCGCCATTGCCGCGTGCTGAGCCTGGTCCGGCCGGCGCCACCAATCGGTCGCCTGCGCGCTGCCCAACGGCAATCCGACGGCGAGCACCAGCACGACCATCGCCACGCCGCGCCTGAACCAGGGCAGGACCAGCAGCAGGACCACCGGCAGCAACCAATAGCCCTCGTCACTCCAGTGCCGTGCACTGCCATCGGCGTCGCGGGACTGGGCCACACCACGCGCCGTCAGAACCCCGAGTCCACGCAGGTCCGAATCGTCGAGGCTGATGCGCCGATACCGCCCACCTCCTGCCGTGGCCAATCGCCGAAGCGAGATTTCGTCGAAACCCTGTCCGACCGGCGTACCCGGCGAAGCCCCGATCCCCAGTACCGACACCGTGACGCCCTCCGCCGCTGCCGTGGCGGCAGCCGCGATGTCCGCTTCCGTCGCGTGGTCACCCAGCACCAGGACGTCACCGCGCATGTGACCGCTCTGCCGCACCAGGCGTGCCGACCAAGCGATCGCACGATCGATCCGTTGGCCGTCCTCGGGCATCACATCCGGTGCCAGGGCATCCAGGAACACCGCCACGTTGGATGCATCGTCGGTGAGCGGTGCAACCGTGAACGCGTCGCCCGCAAAGGCCACCAGGCCGACCTGCCCCCCTTTTCGCTCGCGCAGCAGCAGCCCCAGTTTTCCCCGCGCCTGTGCCAGCCGCGACGGCGGCAGGTCGCGTTGGAGCGTCGCCGTGGACAGGTCCATCGCCACCACCAGCGGCGACTGTTGGCGCCAGACGGGCTGGGCAACCTGTCGCCAGCTTGGGCCCGCGAGTGCCAGCACGGCCAGCACATACGCCGCGCCCCCCAACCACCACCCGTGCCTTCGCGACGGCGCGGCCTCCGTTGCGAGCAGATGCGGGATCAGGTGGGCGTCCACCACGCGTCGCCAGAGGTCGGGCGCGCGCGCGCGCCGAATCGCGAGCCCTACCAGGAGCGGCAGCAGCAACAGCGCCCACAACCAGTCGGGACGCAACCAATGCAGGGCGGCAAGATCCACGCTCAGCTCCTCCCCCGCCGCGGCCGCAGGAACGCAAGCAACGCCAAGAACAGCGCGGCCCCAAGGGGCCACGGATAGCGCTCAAGACGTGGACGCACGGCCTCGCCTGGCCGCGCGATGGGCTCGATGCGATCGATTTCCGCATAGATTCCAGCCAGTTCGTTGGCGTTCCGGGCGCGGAAGAAGCGACCTCCGGTGGTTGCGGCGATGCGGGCGAGGCCTTTCTCGTCGATCTCGTCACCGCCCCCCGGCATGGGCAACTGGAATCCGAAAAGCGAGACCATGCCTTCGCCACCGAACGCAATCGCATGCACGCGGACGCCGGCCTCCCGTGCCAGCTCGGCCGCCTTCGCGGGCTGAAGCACGCCCGCGGTGTTCACCCCATCCGTCAACAGCACCAGCACGCGCTGACCCTCCGGCTGCCTGCGCAGCCGCTTGACGGCCAGGCCAATCGCATCGCCCACGGCGGTCTCCTGCCCCGCCAGGCCCACGACCGCATCCTGCAGCTGCTCGCGAACGGTTTGATGATCCAACGTCAGGGGAGTCAGTACGTAGGCACTTCGCCCAAACACCAGCAGCCCGATGCGGTCACCGGCGCGTCGGTCCAGGAAATCGGCAAGGACCGCCTTCGCCGCCGTCAAACGGTCCACGCGTTGGCCACCCAGTTCCATGTCCGGCTCACTCATGCTGCCCGACAGATCCAGCGCCAGCATCAGCTCACGCCCTGTGTGCGGCGGTTGCGCGGCGTCACCCAGTTGCTGCGGGCGTGCGGCCGCCACGCACAGCAGCCCCCATGCCGCCCACGCCAACCCTCCGGCCGCAAGCAACGGGCGCTTGCCGGCCGATGCATTTGCGGCGATACCCAAGCGCGCCCCATACGGCACGCGCAAGGCTGGACCCGCCAACGGCGCGGGACGCGCCCACGCAGCAACCAGCAGGGGCAACGGGATGGCCAGCAGCAGCCAAGGCCAGGCCAAGGAGAATTCACCCCAGTGTCCAGGCCATGGCAGCCAGTCGATCATCGCGCCGTCATCCATGCAATGAAGCGCGCACGGGCGATGACGTGCAGCGCCGCAACCTCGTCTGCCGGCACATGCGGGCGAAACGCGCCGTCCAGCAACAGTCGTCCGTGCGGACTGTCGAACACCGGCCGTGCCAGGCCGGTGTCGAGCAGCGCGAGCCATGCCTCGCCTTCGAGACGGTCGGCCTGCGGGTCGTGCCGTCGTGCCGCGCGTCGCAGCAGTTCCGACATCATTGCCACCGCCTGCACTGGCGAAGCCGCCCTCCCAACATCTTCGTCGAACAGGGCAACGATGCGCGCATGGCGACGGCGGCGCGCGTGTGCGCGCCACGCCCACACCACCAGAGCGATCAACAACGCCGCGACCAGCAGCCACCACCCCGGCGCGGGAGGCCACCAGGACGGTGCTGCAAGCACATGCAGATCACGAAGCACGAGCGCGGCGTCCATGTTCAAGCGCCCAAGGTTCGCGGCCGACCCAACAGCGGCAACCAGGCCTCGCTGGGCGCATCCGTGGACAACGCCTGGACGCGAATACCGCGGGCCGGCAGGGCTCCCAACGCGGCGCGCACCGGCTCGGCAAACGTGGCCTGCCATTGCCGACGCTGCGTCGGATTGCCGAGATCCAGCTCGATGCGCGACTGACCGGCCATGAACGGCAGTGGCGTCGCGGGAGGCTGCATCTCCAGCGGGTCGGTCAACAGCAACAGGACGACTTCATGGTGCTGGCTGAGCGCAGGCCACTGTTCGTCAGGTACGCCCGCCAAGCTGGCCGGGTCGGCCAACACGACCAGTCGCGAACCCGGCCGCGCCAGTCGCCGCGCATGTTGCAGGGCCACCGCCAGCCCGAGGTCGTCGGGCGGAGGTGCACGGTACCAACGGACCAGCGCGTCCAGCGTCCGCAGCACGCCGCGGGAGCCGGCGGTCGGTGCAAGGGGTGCCTCATGGTGCGTGCCGCGCAACGCACACACGCGGTCTCCTTCGTCCGCAGCCACCCATGCGGCCAGCGCACCCGCACGCGCGGCCTGCACCGACTTGAAGCGGACACGCGTGCCGAAATACAGGCTGGCCGCTGTATCGGCCACGACCAAGGTCAACCGTTCTCGCTCGGCCTGGAACAACTTGGTGTGCGCGCGACCGGTGCGCGCGGTCAGTCGCCAGTCGATGTGGCGCGCATCGTCGCCCGCGATGTACTCGCGCGATTCGGCGTATTCCATGCCACGGCCCCGCATCGGGGAAAGGGCCGGCCCCGTGACTCCGAACCGCCCGTGCCGCGCCTGTCGCCGCCCAAGTGCCACTGAGCGCAGCGCCGTGAGCTCCTGCAACGTCGGCACGGCGCCACCGTACCCGTGGCCGCCCGCCGCCGCGGCTTCCGAGGCTGCCACGGATTCGCCGGGCGACGGCGGATTGCCCCTCAGTGCGAACCGAATCGCCACGCATCGCACCTCATGGCAGCGGCACCAACCGCAGCAACTCCGCGACCAGCCGGTCGCCATCCCAACCTTCCGCGGTCGCCTCGTAGGACGGCAGGACCCGGTGGCGGAGCACGTCGGACGCGATCGCACGCACGTCATCCGGCGTGACGAAGTCGCGCCCGGCGAGCCAGGCATGCGCGCGTGCGCAGCGTTCCAGTGCGATGGAGCCCCGCGGACTGGCGCCCCATCCGATCCTTCGCGCCAGCTGCGCGTCGTATCGTCCGGCATCCCGCGAAGCCAGCACCAGCTCGATCACGTAGCGCTCCACCGCAGGCGCCACATGCAGGTCCAGCACGCGCGCCCGCGCCTCGAACACCTGTTGCTGCGTGATGCGCAGCGGCGGCTCGGTTGCAGCGTGCACCACTGCCTGGCGTGCCTGCTCGCGCGCCAGGCGCAGGATCTCCGCTTCCGCGTCGATGCGGGGATACCCGATACGCACATGCATCAGGAAACGATCCAACTGCGCCTCGGGCAGCGGGAACGTGCCTTCCTGCTCGATCGGGTTCTGCGTGGCCATGACCATGAACAGCGGTGGCAGGGCATACGTGTGCCGGCCCACGGTCACCTGCCGCTCGCCCATGGCTTCAAGCAAGGCCGACTGCACCTTGGCTGGCGCACGGTTGATCTCGTCTGCCAGCAGGATCGAATGGAATATCGGTCCCGGCTGGAACTCGAAGCGGCCCTCCTGCGGTCGCCACACCTCGGTGCCGGTCAAGTCGGCCGGTAGCAGGTCCGGGGTGAACTGCACGCGGGCGAAGTCCGCCTCCAGGTGCCCGGCGAGCGCCCGGATGGCGGTGGTCTTGGCCAGGCCCGGGGCGCCTTCCACCAGCAGGTGGCCATCGGCCAGCAGGGCGACCAGCAGCCGGTCCACCAGCGCGGCCTGACCGATGATCTTTCGACCCAGATCTTCACGAAGGGCCGAAAAGGCGTCGTGCAGCTGGGCCTGGGTGTCCGCTCCGTCCATTGCCATTCCATCCCGGGTTTACCCGGATTCTGACCGATTGCCACCGGCAAGGTTCACTTGCACCGCGACCGGTTCAGCTGACCGCCACCCTCGCCCTGTCGCGGACGGCCGACTTCGGTGGCGCGCCAAGGCAGTGCACTCGAAATGACGACGCCCCAAAGCAAAGGGCCCCCAACCGGGAGCCCTTCGTCGAACCAGGGAACTGGCCGAACCCTCAGCGCTGCGCGACGCGCAACACCTTCGGGGTCACGAAGATCAGCAGTTCTGCCTTCTCCTTGGAGCGCCCCTTTCGCTTGAAGAGGTTACCCAGGAACGGGACGTCGCCCAGGAACGGAACCTTGGACACGTCGTTGCGGTCGCGGAACTCGTAGACACCGCCGATCACGACGGTCTGGCCATCCTCGACCAGCACCGCGGTGTTGATGGCGCGCTTGCTGATCTGCGGCACGTCACCGATCGAGGTGTTGACGAAGCCGTCGATCTCATCCTTCTTGACGTCCATGTTCAGGAACACGCGGCCGTCGTTGGTGATGGTCGGCACGACCTTCATTTCCAGCAGCACGTCCTTGAACTGCACGTTCGGGATCGGAATCGCGTTACCACCCTGCTGCGGCGAGATGGTCACGTAGCCCACTTCCTGGCCCTGGCTGATCACCGCCTCACGCTGGTTGGAAGTGACGATGCGCGGGTTGGAAATCACCTCGCCACGGCCTTCCTGCTGCATGGCCGACAGCTCGACGTCCAGCAGATAGCCGGCGTTGAGGATCGACAGCGCCACCGCACCGGCCGGGTTGGCCAGGCCCAGGTTGGTCATCAGGCCACGCGTGATCGAGGCCGCCTGCAGCACGGGGGCGATCGGCGCAGCGCCCTGCTGGCCACCGGCGAGCCACGCCTGATACGCCGCGTTGTAGGTGTTGATCGCCGTCTGGTTGGCGCGGTCCGTGTCGTAAACCGACCGGCGGGTCGTGGTGTTCGCCTCCAGATCGCCGCTGTAATAGACGTTGTCGGAATTGCCGCTCAGCCCGAACTTGGCACCGAGGTCACGCGAGAAGCTTTCGGTGGCGATGACCACGCGCGCCTCGATCACGACCTGGTCAACCGGACGGTCGATCACCCGGATCAGCTCGCGCATCTGCGCGACCTTCTTCGGGATGTCGCTGATCATCAGCGTGTTGGTGCGCTCGTCCGCGACCATGCGGCCACGCGGCGACATGAAGCCGCTGTCCTGGTTGCCGCCCTGACCACCGGAACCACCGCTGCCGCCCACGCCCTTTGCCTCGGACAGCGCTTTGAAGATCTGCGCGGCGTTGTGGTAGTTGATCTGGATGTACTCGGTCACCGTGTCCACACGGTTGTCGAGCGCAATGCGGGCGTCTTCCTTGTCCTGCTCGTACTTGGCCAGCTCGGCCTGCGGCGCGACCCACACCACGTTGCCGCTGCGGCGCTTGTCCAGCCCCTTGGCCTGCAACACGATGTCCAGCGCCTGGTCCCACGGCACGTTCATCAGGCGCAGGGTGACATTGCCCTGCACGGTGTCGGAGGCCACGATGTTCAGCCCCGACTCCTCGGCGATCAGCTGCAGCACGGTACGGACCGGCACGTCTTGGAAGTTGAACGTCACCGGCTTGCCGCCGTAGGTCTTGCCCGTGGCGGCGGTGTTGGTCGCGCCCACCGCGCGCGAGCCCGCCGCCTTGGTGGAGGCGACTGCCTTGGGCATGACCTCGACGATGTACTCGTTGCCGGTCTGGTAGGCCATCGAATCGAAGCCGCCCTGCGTGTCCAGCACCAACCGCGTGCCACCGCCGGACGTGCGGGCATCGATGCGCTGCACCGGCGTCGCGAAATCAGTGACGTTCAGCGGACGCTGCAGCGAGGCCGGCAACTGGGCGTTGCCTACGTCGATCACGATCTTCTGGCCCTGGTTCTTCAGGTCCGGTGCGGCGCCATTGCCGTCGAACTTGATCACCAGGCGCCCCGAGCCGCCATCGCCTCGCTTGAAGTCGATGTTGGACACGTTCACCGTGCCGGCCACCTGCTTGGCCGGATCCACGGCGACGGAGCCGCCATTGGCCAGCGACACCGGCGCCGCGAGGGCCGGCGCGGCCGCGGGAGCGGCGGCATGGGCCGCGCTCAGCGCCGCGACCACCCCGATCGCGAGGCCGATGCCTCCCGTCCGGAGGATCAACGGGCGCCGGTCGGGCCGGGAACGGTTGGCGTTGAAATCGGTCATCTTCCTATCCCCCAGAATCATTGATCTTCCAACGCGACCGTGGCCGGACGTTCCAGCCAACCACCCGCGCCATCCGGCACCAGTTCCACAAGCTCGATGCGGTCTTCGAAAACGCCGGTCACGCGACCGTCGCTCTGACCCATGTACGCACCGGGCTGCACGCGGTAGGTCACCTTGTCCGGCGCCATCACCAGCGCCACTAGTCCCGCGCCACGACCCAGCGTCCCGACCATGTCGAGGCTGTCGAGCGGGAACTGCTCAAGGACCTGCTTGCGGCGCGACGCATCCGGACGCGGCCCGCTGCCGCCACCGTCATCGGTAAAGGCGGTGCTGAACGGGTCACGCAAGGCTTGCGCCGCGTATTCAAACGTTTCGAACTGCTGCATCACGGGCAGCGGATCCAGCGGCGGGGCCGGGCGCGCCTTCACTTCGGCGACCCACGTCTCCAGGTTCGGCGCTTCGCCCGGCGTACTGGTCACGCCGCGGGCGCAACCGGCCAGCAGGCCGATGACCGCCACCGCCAGGATGTGCCGCGCGATGGGCGACTTGCCACGAACAGTCATGTCACCCATGTCAGCCCCCCCCCTGGCCCGGCGCCGGAGCGCCAGCGGCACTTTGCTGCGCCGCTTCTTCCGCTTCGTCGAGGTAACGATACGTCTTCACCGTGCCCGCCAGTTCCAGCGGGCTGTTCGGCGTGATCGCGCCGTCCTTGCCCTGCGTGGCGCGCGGGCGCAGCGCAATGTCATGCATGGTCATGATCACCACGCGGGGCAACGAAGCCACGCCGCTCACGAAGCCGCCGAACTGGTGGTAGGTGCCCACCATGCGCAGGGCGATCGGCTTCTCGGCGTAGAACTCCTTGGGCTGCTCGGGACCGGGCTGGAACAACTCGTTCGTGATGCCCGTCGCCAGCGCGGTCTGCGAGATGTCGACGATGAGGTCCGGCATTTCGGTCTTGCTCGGCAACTGGCGCAGCATCTGCTGCAGCTGTTGCTCCATCTGGGCCAGCTGCTGCTTCAGCGGTTCCAGGTTGGCCGCGCGCCCCTGTTTGGTTTCGAACTCCGCGCGCAGGTCGGCTTCCTGGCGCTCCAGGCCCTCCAGTTCGGTGCGCTTGTCGCTCACGAACAGGTACCAGGCCAGGCCGACGATGAGGGCGGCCACCAGCACGCAGAAGCCGATCTTGGCCTGCCGCGGCCAAGCGCCCATGTTGTTGAAATCGAGTTCCTTCAGTGAAACCTTCTTCTGGCTCACGACGAGGCTCCTGTGGCGGGCGCTGCAGAGTTCGGGGCCGGAGCCGGGGCGGCCGGAGCCGTACCTGCCGGCGTGGCACCGGCGGCGGCCGGTGCGGCCGGCGGGGCGGCGTCAGGCACGCCATCGCCATCGGTGTCCTTCGGCGCGTTCGGATTGGCCAGCTTGACCTGCAGACTGAACATGTACGGCAGGCCCTTGTCGGCGCCCTTGGCCTCGATGATCGACAGGTCCGGGTTGGTCATCCAGCCCGAGCCTTCCAGGTTGCGCAGGTATGTGGACACGCGCGCGTTGGACTGCGAGCGTCCCTCCAGCGTCAGCGTTTCCGAGTCCTGCTTGATCGAGGTGAGGATCACGCCATCGGGAATGGTGCGCACCAGAGAGTCGAACAGGTGCACCATCTGCGAGCGGTTGGCCTGCAGTTGCTCGATGACTTCCTTGCGCGCCAGCAGCTTGGCCTTCTTCTTGTCCAGTTCCTCGATCTCGACGATCTGCTTGTCGACCTCGGTGATCCGGTCGCGCAGGAACTGGTTACGCTCGTTCTGGCCGCTGATCTGGCCGCTGTAGAAGCTGACGATCAGGAACGACAGCAGCACCGCGCCCAGGGCCGACAGCCCCAGCATGGTGGCGAATTCCTTCTGCCGCTGCTTGCGGCGCTCCGCGCGCCAGGGGAGGAGGTTGATCCGTGCCATCAGTCGAAGCTCCTCAGGGCCAGGCCGCAGGCGATCATCAGCGCCGGGGCATCCTGCGCCAGGGCGTGTGCCTGCACGCGCGGGCCCAGCGTCATCTGCGCCAGCGGGTTGGCGACCGTGGTCGGCACGCCCAGCTGCTCTTCCACCATCTGGGCAATGCCCTGGATGGAGGCGCCGCCACCGGCGATGACGATCTGGTCAACACGGTTGAACTCGCTGCCGGCGTAGAAGAACTGCAGCAGGCGGCTGATCTGCTGGACCATCGCCTCCTTGAACGGCTCCAGCACTTCGGTCTCGTAGCTCTCGGGCAGGCCGCCCTGGCGCTTGGCCAGGCCCGCCTCCTCGTAGCTGAGGCCGTAACGGCGCATCACCTCGTCGGTGAGTTGCTTGCCGCCGAAGACCTGCTCGCGGCTGTAGATGGTGCGGCCATTGCGCAGCACGTTGAGCGTGGTCATGGTCGCGCCCGAGTCGATCAGCGCTACCAGGCCATCACGCGGCGTCTTCAGCTGGTCGGCGATCAGCGCGAAGGCGTTCTCGATCGCGAAGGCCTCCACGTCCATGACCTTGGGGGCCAGGCCGCCCAGCTCCAGCGCGGAGGAACGCACCTCGACATTCTCGGCGCGCGAGGCTGCGAGCAGCACCTGCACCGATTCGGGGTTGTTGGGCATCGGGCCGAGCACCTCGAAATCGAGGTTCACTTCCTCGATCGGGTACGGCACGTAGTTGACCGCCTCAAGCTCCACCTGGGATTCGAGGTCGTCCTCGTCCAGATCGGCGGGCATGGGAATGATCTTGGTGATGACCGAAGAACCGGCCACGGCAGCCGCGGCGAACTTGGCGCGGGTGCCCGAGCGCGCCACGGCACGCTTGATGGCTTCCCCTACCGCCTCGACCTCGACGATGTTCTTCTCGACCACTGCATTGGGCGGCAGCGGTTCCACCGCATAGTGCTCGACCCGGTAACGGTTGCCCGACCGGGACAGCTGCAACAGCTTTACTGCCGTCGAACTGATATCCACGCCGACCAGGGCCGGCTGGCTTTTCGTGATGACGCCCACAATATTCTCCCCTTGCCACAAGCGCTTGCGCGCACTTTGTGTGGCCGCGTCTTAAATAACGGACTTTCCCCCGGCTGGCAACCACTTCTTGTCAGAAACTGACGAGCCGATTCCGTCTTTCCCCCCCAACGGCAATTGGAACCGTGACCGGACGCCAAGGTCCGACCCCTGCCTCCTCTATACTCCTCCGCCAATACACCCGCAATCGGACCGCCCCCCAGATGCCCCCAATTCGCCGCCTGTTCCGCTGGGCGTTGGCCGCCGCTGCCGGCCTGTTTCTGCTGGGCGTGGTCGCCCTTGGCGTCCTGTATTACCTGATCGTGCCCAACCTCCCGGACGTGGAGACCCTGCGCGACGTGGAGATGCAGGAGCCGATGTACGTCTACTCGCGGGACGGGAAGCTCATGGCCCTGTTCGGCGAGACCCGGCGCTATCCGGTCAAGATCGAGCAGGTGCCAGAACGGCTGAAGCAGGCGTTCATCGCCATCGAGGATGCGCGGTTCTACCAGCACCATGGCGTGGACTACAAAGGCACCGCGCGCGCGGTGTGGCTGCTGGCCACCACCGACGGCAAGCGCGTGCCGGGTGGATCCACCATCACCCAGCAGGTGGCGCGCCAGTTCTACCTCAGCTCCGAGGTCAGCTACACCCGCAAGCTGACCGAGATGGTGCTGGCCATGCGCATGGAGCGCGAACTGAGCAAGGACGAGATCTTCGAGCTGTACCTCAACAAGAGCTTCTTCGGCAATCGCGCTTACGGCGTGGCCGCGGCGGCGGAGTTCTACTACGGCAAGAAACTGGCCGACCTGTCGCTGGACGAGATGGCCTCGCTGGCCGGCATCCCGAAGTTCCCCTCCAGCGGCAACCCGCTGAGCAACCCCGAGCGCGCCAAGGAGCGACGCGACTACATCCTGGAGCGGATGGCCGAGTTGAAGTTCGTGCCCCGGGCCGAGGCCGAGGCCGCCAAGGCCGTGGCGATGCATGCCTCGCCGCATGAGCGGCCAGTGGAGATCGAAGCCCCGTACATCGCCGAGATGGTGCGCCAGGCGATGGTCGACAAGTTCGGCGCCGAGGCGCTGACCAAGGGCTACCACGTCACCACCACGATCGACCCGGTCCTTCAGGCGGCCGCCGACAAGGCGCTGCGCGATGGCCTGCACACCTACGACGTACGCCATGGCTGGCATGGCGTGGAGAAGCACGTGGACCTGGCGCCGGGCGAGAATGCGCCGGAAGCCCGCAGTCATCTGCGCGGCATCAGCCGACAGGCGGCCCTGCGCCCCGCCCTGGTGCTGGCCACGGGCGATCGCGCCGCGACGCTGGTGCTGGCCGACGGCACCACGGTGGAACTGGGCCCCGACCAGGGCTGGGGCGGCCGCAACCCGGCCAGCCTGGTCAAGCGTGGCGACATCGTGCGCGTGACCCGCATCGAGCCCGCCGCGGATGCCAAGGCCGACGCAACGGCACCGATCCGCTACCGACTGACCCAGGTGCCTCGTGCCCAGGCCACCCTGGTCTCGCTGGATGCCGACACCGGCGCACTGCGCGCGTTGTCCGGCGGCTACAGCTATGCGGGCAACAAGTTCAACCGCGCCACCCAGGCACGCCGCCAGCCGGGCTCCAGCTTCAAGCCGTTCGTCTACGCCGCGGCGATGGAGCGCGGCTTCAATCCGGCCTCGATCGTGCTGGACGCGCCCGTGGTCTTCAAGGATCGCCGGGGGCACGTGTGGCGCCCGCAGAACGACACCGGGAACTTCGCCGGTCCGATGCGGCTGCGCGAGGCGATGGTGCAGTCGCGCAACCTGGTCTCCGTGCGGCTGCTGGACGCGATTGGCGTGGACTATGCGCGCAAGTACATCAGCCACTTTGGCTTCCCCGAGTCGGAGCTGCCGCCCAATCTGTCCATGTCGCTGGGCACCGCCTCGCTGACCCCCATCTCCGTCGCGCAAGGGTATGCCGCCTTCGCCAACGGCGGCTTCCGGGTCACCCCGTGGTTCATCGACGAGGTCAAGGACCGCGACGGAGATCACCGCCCCCGTGTCTGAAATCCCGGCCGGCGACATCATGAATGTCAGCCAGGCATTGGCGATGAGCATGATGCCTGTACCCACGACGTTGAGCATGATCCCGAAGAAAAGATGCAGCAGGGGATGGAACTTC
>CBFGOS010000043.1:0-12339 GCA_965650425.1 uncultured Lysobacter sp.
CACGCCGCCGTGGCTGGTGGCTACCTGACCCGATAGTGCTGTGGTAAAGGGAAGATATGAGTACAGTATCCGCCATCGACCGACGCGAGGTACCGCGTGAGTGGCGGTGGGGGCGCAATGGATGGTTGGCCCTGGCAGTGGTGCTGACCGTGTCACTGGGCGCCGTCGCAGTCTGGCAATGGCGTCAGGCGGACGCGCCTGCGGGCGTGGCAACCGTCGCCCCACTCCACCGGCTGTTGGTGCTGCCCGTGGCATCGGCGGATGGGTCGCTGGACGTATCGCAACGTGCAGCATTGGCCGCATTGCTGCGCCAGGCACTGGCATCCGGCAGCGCTATCGCGGTGGTGGACGAGGAGCGCACGCAGCAGGCGCTGCGCCAACTGGACCCCACCGGCACCGCGCGCCTGGACGTGCCGGCACTGCAGCGCATCGTGGGCGCGGACCGCACGCTGCAGATCGACGTGACCCGCAGCGGGACGCGCTGGCGGGCCACCGCCCGACTCGTCCGCCCAGGTGAAGTGTCACTGAAGGCTGATGCCGCCGGTGCCGATGCGGCCAGCGCAGTGCAGGCATTGCTCGTCGACCAGACGTTGGCATCCGCGTTAGATGGCGGAGCCGTGACCTTGGGCGCCCCCCGCGACCCACGCGCCCTTGGTTTGTACGGTGCGGGTCTGACTGCCTGGCAACAGGGGCGCCCCGCGGATGCGCTGGCGCAATGGAGCCAGGCCACCGAGCGGGCACCCGGATTTACGGCCGCATGGCAGGCGAAAGCCGAAATCGCCCAGCTGATTGGCGAGCAGGATGTCGCCTATGAGGCCATCGAACGAGGACAGGCAACCGCGAAGACCGCGCCCGCCGCAATGCTCCAGCGACTCAACGCGGACCGAGCCATGCTCGACGGCGACGCACCGGCTGCCGCCGCGATCTGGCGCACAAGGCTGCAGGCCGCGCCGGACGACACGTTCGCCGAACTGCAGTGGGCGCGCGCACTCGGCGGCGGCGGTGACTTCAAGGCCGCCACCGAGCGGCTGCAACAACTCACGGCACGCGATCCCAACGATCCACGCGCGTGGTTCGAACTGGGAAAGTTCTCGATCCTGCAGGGCGAAGCGCGACGTGCCGTCGACGATTACCTGGTGCGGGCATTGGTGCTGTACAAGCGCAGCGGCAACCGCTTTGGCGAAGGCGAGACTGTCAACGCCATGGGCATCGGCTACGCCCGCCTAGGCCAACACACCGATGCCGAAGAACAGTATCGCAAGGCGGTCGAGTTGCGCCGCGGCGTTGGCAACCGACGAGGCCTGGCCACCAGCCTGCGCAACCTGGGCTCGGCGCTCAGCCAGCGCGGCGAATTCGCGCAGGCTGCCACGTACCTGGAGCAGGCGCGCGCGCTGCACGAATCGCTCGGCGACCGGGGCGGACTCGCCGCCGTGGAACAGGAGCTCGGGCTGTTGGCCGAGGAGCGCGGGGATTACCCCGCCGCGCTGGCGGCATTCCGTCGCGCGTTGCAGACCTGGCAGCAGGTTGGCGACCCCCGAGGGACCGCCATGGTGCTCAACGACATCGGCTTCGCCCACTTCCAGTTGGGCAACTATGACGATGCGCAGGCCTATCTGGCGCAGTCGGCCACCGCCAGCGCCACGCTGGGTGACGACACTGGACGCATCCGCGCCCAGCAGAACCAGGGGCTCGTCTTCATGGCACGGGGCCAGTGGCCCGAAGCGCGCAAACTGTTCGAGCAGACCCGTGACGTGGCCGAAGCGCAGCAGATGCTGGAAGAAGCGGCAGTCAGCTATCGCAACCTCACTGAACTGGCACTCCTGCAGGGCCACGTGGACGATGCCCTGTCGCAATCCGACAAGGCCACCGCGCTGTTCCGCCAACGCAACGACGACCGCGGCCTCCTGGACGTCGACCTGCTGCGCGCCCATGCGCTGATGGCTGTGCATGCGGACACCGATGCACGCGCCATCCTCACGGGGTTGTCCAAAGCCATCGCCACCGCATCCAGCGAACAGCAGGCGATTGCCGCCGTGACCCGCGCCGAGTTGGCGCATCGCCAAGGCAACCATGCCGAGGAGACGAAGGCCTTGCGCGAGGCCGCGCGACTGGCGAAGGCATCAGGCGTCCGCAGTTTGATCCTTCAGGCCGCACTGCAAGGCACGCACCATGCCCCGATGGCCACGAGTCTGGAGACCAACGCCGCGGCACTCGGGCACGTGCCGCTGCGACTGCAGTGGGCCCGCCTCGCGATGCAACGTGCGCTGGATGATCGACAACCCGCGCGGGCTGCCACGATCTACCGACAAGCGCTCCCCATGCTGCGCAAGGGGGACCATGTCGATGCTGCCGTCCTGCACACGCTGGGCGCCGCAGCCTTGGGCGCCGATGGCGACGCCGGCGCCGCGGCCAGCGCCTCGCGCAGCGCAGGGACCGCTTGGGAGACACGGCGCGACCACGTGCCACCCCAGCACCGCGTCGCATTCGACGCCGCGACACGCAGTGCCCGGCCGTCGCCCCCCGCCTCGGAGCCACCCCATGGATGACCTGGCCCAGTTGCGCCAGCAGTACCAGGATCTGCTCGACCGCCTGCAGCGCAACGAGCGCGAGTTTCGTCGACTTGGCCGTTCCGTGTGGCGGGTGCAGGAGGACGAACGGCGCCGCTTGGCACGCGAACTCCATGACGGACTGGGCCAGAACCTCACCGCCCTCAAGCACCGGCTGTCGCAGGTGGCCCATGCGCTGCCTGCCGGCGACACCCGCATCCGCACCCAACTCGAAGACGCCATCGCCCTGTGCGGCGACACCCTGGAGGACACGCGCAACCTGTCGCGCCTGCTGCGTCCCCCGATCCTCGACGACCTGGGCCTCGAAGCCGCTTTGCGCTGGTTGGTCCGCGCACAGTCCGAGGCCAGTGGCGTCGACGTTGTGCTGGACTTGGAGCCCCTGCCCGCCCTTGTCGGCGAAGTACAGACCCTGCTGTTCCGCGTGGCGCAGGAAGCGTTGAACAACGCCATCAAGCACGCCCACGCCCATAGCGTGCTGGTGCGACTGGTGGCTCGCAGCGGTCGCGCCCAGCTGCAGGTCATCGACGACGGCGATGGCTTCGATGTCGCGACGGCCCTGCAGTCCGGTGGCAGCGGCCTTGGCGGCATGCGCGAGCGCGTGCGCCTGTACGAAGGCCAATTCGACGTGCAGTCCGCCCCAGGCCACGGCACCCGGGTGCGCGTGTCATTGCCATTGACGCCACCGCCCCCGGCTTGACGCCGCGACGCGGCCCGCGCAGGGTGGTGGCATGCCACTGGGGCCCATCCGCATCCTGATCGCCGACGACCACACGCTGGTCCGGGAGAGCCTTGTTGGCCTGCTGCAGGCGGAGGGGGACGTCCAGGTCGTGGCCCAGGCGGCCGATGGTGTCGAAACCGTGGAAAAGGCGCTCGCCACCCGGCCCGATATCGTGGTCACGGACCTGTCCATGCCCCGCCTCAGCGGCATCGAGGTGGTCCGCCGACTGAAGGAAGCACTCCCCAACACCCGCGTGTTGGTGCTGACCATGCACCAGGAAGACGAGTACGTGCTGCAGGCCGTGCGTGCCGGTGCCAGTGGCTATCTCGTCAAGGACAGCGCCGCCTCCGAGTTGCTGGCCGCGGTGCGCAACCTTCAGGCCGGTCGCGGCCACTTCGGCCCCCAGGCTGCCCGCATCCTCGCCGACCAGCTGCAGAACCCGGACCGCGGCGTGGATGACCCATACGGTCGCCTGACCGCGCGTGAGCGCGAGGTCTTCCATCTGATCGCAGAAGGCCTGACCACCAAGGAAATCGCGCGCAAGCTGGACATCAGCGCGAAGACCGCCGAGAACCACCGCGCGCGGGTGCTGGACAAGGCCGGTGTACGCAACACCGCGGAACTGGTGCGCTATGCGCTCCGCAAGGGCCTGATCGACTGACCCGCTTCCCCTGCCGGCACATGGGGGAAATCCCCTCCATGGCCTGGGTGCGATTCCGGATTCGCAAGGTCGGTCCTTATGCCGAGTCTGGATGGCGCGCACTCCGCGCGATCCACCCAAGGTCCTTCGCATGTACCTCTCCGCCCTTCGCGCTGGCCTCCTCGCCACCGCCATGCTCGCCACCCCGATGCTGGCCGAGGCCCGTCGCCTCGACCCGCTGCTGGAATCGATGTTGCCCGGCGTGGCCGCTGGCGACACCATCGAGGTCATCGTCAGCTTCCACGGCCAGGGCCCCATCAGCAGCACGCAGAAGGGGCGGCTGGAGGCGATCGGCCTGAAGGGCCTGAGCATGCGGTCACTGCCTATCGTCGGCACCGCGGCCACGCCGGCCCAGGTCAAGGCGCTGCTGGCCATGGACGACGTGCGGTCCGTCTGGCTCAACGCCCCGCTGGACCTCGAGAACCGCGAGGCGACCCAACTCACCGGCGTCGACCGCCTGCGCACCGATGACGGCCTGCGCGTGGCCGGCATGCCCGTGACCGGCCGTGGCCTGAGCGTGCTGGTCAACGACTCCGGCGTCGACGGCACCCATCCCGACCTCAAGTTCCCCGAGCACACGCGCCAGAACGTGGCGGCGCAGACCAACCTGTATTCGGTCGACAGCGTCCTGCCCATCACCTACACCGAAGGCGTGCCCAATACGGACATCGGTGGCGGGCACGGCACGCACGTCGCGGGCACCATCGGCGGCAATGGCGCCGCATCGGCGGGCGCGCAGGAGGGCGTGGCGCCCGGCGCGGGCATCATCGGCTACGGCTCGGGCGCCGGCCTGTTCATCCTCGACACGATCGGCGGCTTTGACTATGCGCTGACCCACCAAGCGCAATACAACATCCGCGTGGTGTCCAACTCGTTCGGCAACACCAGCGACACGGGCACCGATTTCGACCCCGACGACCCCACCAACATCGCCACCAAGCGCCTGGCCGACCGTGGCGTGGTGGTGGTGTTCTCCGCAGGCAATTCCGGTTCCGGCGAAGGCACCATCACCGGCAATTTCAAGAAGGCACCGTGGGTGGTCACCGTCGCGGCGGGCGACAAGCGGGGGCTGCTGGCGGACTTCTCGTCCCGCGGCCGCCGCGGCAAGGGCGGCGACGTCGTGGTGGGCGGCAAAACCTATACCTGGGAAGACCGGCCCACCGTGACCGCGCCGGGCGTGGACATTGCCTCCGCGCGTGCATCGCTGGGTGCGCTGGACAAGACGTCCGCCCAGAGCGACATCGAGATCCTCGGCCCCGGCCAGGCGGTGTACTACACCCACATGTCCGGCACGTCGATGGCGGCACCCCACGTGTCGGGCATCGTCGCGCTCATGCTCGAGGCCAATCCCAACCTCGGCTGGCATGACGTCAAGCGGATCCTGCAGGAAACGGCCAATAACATGCCGGGCCGTGCCAGCTGGGAGGCCGGCGCGGGCTACGTGAACGCATTTGCCGCGGTGCAGGCTGCGATGCAAGCCGGCAGCTTCGGTGCCACGGTGAATGCCGCACGCACCTTCAACGCGCAGGCGCAGGTGTCGGTGGCCGGTAGCTCCACCTATTCCATCCAGTTCGACCCCGTCCTCCCGCCGGACACTCGTCAGTTCACGGTCGACGGCAACATCGCCGTCGTCAGCGCCAGCGCCAATGTTGGCGACAACACGGTGGCTATTTCGCTCACCGACCCCAACGGCAAGCGCTACGGATCCTCCATCGCGTTGCCGGTGCTCGGTCAGAACATCGCCGTATCCGCGCCCGGGGTGCCCGGCACATGGACGGTGACCGTGCGCGGCGTCGGCTCGGTGTCCGGCGTCGCGCTGGATCCGTTGCGCGTCACCAACGGCTACGGCGTTCCGGGCACCGTCGATGTCACCGTACGCCAGTTGCGTACCGACGGTTTCAACGGGCTCGCCGACGTGACGAACCACCCCGCGCGCGGCTTCATCGAATACGGCATCTCAAACCGCCTGTTCGACGGAAAGGCCGACGGCGCCTTCCACCCCGATACCGCGCTGACCCGTGCCGAGATGGCCGACTACCTGGTCACCGGTTCCGGCGTGCGGCAGTCGCTGCCGTTGGGCAACGCGTCGAGCTTTGGCGACGTGGGGCCGTCGCACCCAGCCTGGCCGTTCGTTGAAGCGGCCACCGCTGCCGGCGCACCGCAGCGCGATTTGGCCTACGTCCAAGCCGGCGTGATGGGCTCGGTGAACGGCAGCTTCCGTCCCGACGACAAGGTCACGCGCGTCAGCCTGGCGTATTCGCTGGTGCAGGCCATGGGCCTGCAGGCGCAGGCCGCGCAGCCGGTCGACCAGCTCACCGTGCTGCACGGAAGCGAGCGGATTGCGATTGCCGACGCCAGTTCAGTGCCCACCGCGCTGCGCGGCTACGTGCAGATGGCGCTGGACCTGGGCTTGATCCCGGCCCGCTTCGCACTGGTGCAAGGTCCGTACGATCTGCAGCCTCGCCTTACCGCGTATTTCGACGGCGGAAAGTGGGTCACCCGCGCCGACTTCGCGGCCGCCACGGCACGCAGCTACGACGTGTACCGGCAGTAACGCCTTCGGGGGACACCATCCAATCCAGCGTCCCCGCGGCAGGAAGCCGCACCGGGCCCACCGGCCTTGCCGGTGGGCCTGTTTTTTCCATTCGCCGTAGTATGCTCGAAGCCCCCCAGCCTGGAGCAGCGGAATGAAGTTGACACGGTTTATCGGCATGGCGCTGTGCGTGGCATTCCTGGCCGGTTGTGCAAGTGGCCCCGTCCGCCGTGTCTCCGAACCGTCCGCCCGCATCCAGCAACTCACCGTCCGCGCCGATGGCAGCTGGTCCACCGACCTGCGCATCGAGAACTTCAGCAGCATTGCCATGCGCTTTGACCGCGTCGACCTGGCCCTGACCGTCGCGGGCCAGGATGCCGGCCGCCTGACTGCGCAACCGGCGCTGTCTATCGGCAAGGAATCGGCGGATGTCGTCACCGTCACCCTCGCCCCCAGCGCCGCCGCCAAGCTGGCCGTCGCCGACGCCCTCGCCGCTGGCCGCGGCGTGGACTACACGCTCAAGGGCACCGTCGACGCCACGCCGGACGAAGCCAAGCAGCGCAGCTTCAAGATCGATCGCAGCAGCGCACTGAGCCCGGCGCCCGGCCTGCCCGGCGTGCTGCGCTGACCTCTCTTCAACACCGTAAACCACCCCTCGCTTTCGGTCCCGACATGAGCAGCTACAAAGCCCCCCTCAACGACATCCGCTTCGCCCTGTTCGACGTCATCGGCGCCGACGCCCAGTTCGCACGTCTGGGGTTTGAAGAGGCGTCCCGCGACGTGATCGACGCGATTCTCGACGAGGCCGCCCGCTTCACCGAGACCGTGCTCGCCCCGCTCAACGCCGTGGGCGATCGGGAGGGCTGCAAACTCGACCAGGCCACCGGCGAGGTCACCGTGCCCACCGGCTTCAAGCAAGCCTTCGACCAGTTCGTGGAAGGCGGCTGGACCAGCCTCACCTCGCCGGTCGAATTCGGCGGCCAATCCATGCCGCAGACGCTGGGCTTCCCGCTCAAGGAGATGATCAACTCCGCCAACCTGGCGTGGGGCAACTTCCCGCTGCTGTCGCACGGCGCCACCGAAGCGCTGCTGCACTTCGGCACCGACTGGCAACGAGAGGTGTTCCTCAAGCCGCTGGTGGATGGCCGCTGGACCGGCACCATGTGCCTCACCGAGCCGCACTGCGGCAGCGACCTCGGCCTGCTCAAGACCAAGGCCGAGCCCTCGGCCGATGGCACCTTCGCGATCACCGGCACCAAGATCTTCATCACCGCGGGCGAGCACGCCCTGACCGACAACATCGTCCACCTGGTGTTGGCGCGCCTGCCGGATGCCCCGGCCGGCGTTAAGGGCATCTCGCTGTTCGTGGTGCCCAAGTTCAAGGTCGCGCAGGACGGCACGCAGGGCGCTCGCAACACCGTTCGCTGCGGCAGCCTCGAACACAAGATGGGCATCCACGGCTCGGCCACGTGCGTGATGAACTTCGACGACGCCGAAGGCTACATCGTGGGCGAGCCGAACAAGGGCCTGATGGCCATGTTCGCCATGATGAACTCAGCCCGCCTGGGCGTCGGCCTGCAGGGCCTGGGCCTGTCCGAGCGTGCGCAGCAGAACGCGCTGCGCTACGCGCGTGAGCGCCTTCAGATGCGTGCCCTCTCCGGTCCGCAGTTCCCGGAAAAGCCCGCCGACCCGATCATCGTCCACCCCGATGTGCGCCGCATGCTGCTGACCTGCAAGGCGCTGATCGAAGGCGGCCGCGTGATGTCGTACCACGCGGGCTTGCAGCTCGACATTGCCCACGCCGCCACCGACGCCGCCGAGCGCGAGCAGGCCGATGCGCTGGCCGGCTTCCTGACCCCCATCGTCAAAGCCTGCCTGACCGAATGGGGCGTGGAATGCACCTACCACGCCGTCCAGTGCTTCGGCGGCCACGGTTACATCGCCGAACATGGCATGGAACAACTGGCCCGCGACGCGCGCATCACCACGCTGTACGAAGGCACCACCGGCATCCAGGCACTCGACCTGCTGGGCCGCAAGATCATGCAGCTCAAGGGCGCCGGGCTGCGCGCGTTCCTCGCCCTGGTCGAGCAGTTCTGCACCGAGAACGCCGGCAATGCCGCCGTCGCCGAGTACATCGGCCCGCTACGCGAGAAGGCGACACAGTGGCAGCAGCTCACCCAGCAGGTCGGCCAGCGCGCCGCGGCCAACCCGGACGAGATCGGCGCCGCCGCCTACGACTACCTGATGTATTCCGGCTACGTCGCGCTAGCCTACTGGTGGGCGCGCAGCGTCGCTGCCAGCGAGGCCTCGTCGCAACCCGAGGCGTTCAAGGCGGGCAAGCGCGAGACCGCGCGCTTCTACTTCGCCCGCATCCTGCCGCGCACGCTGGCCCACGCCGCCGCCATCGAAAGCGGAGCCGGCACGCTGACCACGCTGGATGCCGACGCGTTCGACGCCTGATCCCCAGGAAGTACCTGGCGCGGCAAGCGGCCCGCATTGCCGCGTCGCGGCCGAATACCTGCCCCCGCCGATGCGGGGGTAGCAAATCGGTCATCAAAGGCGTATATCCTTGACCTCCAATGGAGACCGACAGAGCGATCCTGCGCCTTGTCCAATCCGGAACGCTCGCCAACCACGGGTGGCGTGATCCGGACAGTCCCCGCTTCACTCCGCGCATCGTCCCGCGCAATCCCACTGAACAGCTCAATGCCGTCCGCCTGCTGGCGCTGGATGCGCACGGCCGCGCCCTGGACTGGATCAACTGGCAGGACGCCGCCTGCCTCTACGCGCGCGACGCCGTGGCCTGGACCCTGGGTGATCCCTGTCTGGAAGTGCACGGCGGCACGTGTCGCCGCACCGGCGAGCGCAGCGTCATCGCCCTGCACCCCATCGTCGCCGCTCGCGGCCATGCGCACGCACGCGCCCTGTCGCCCACGCCTACGCTGACCAACCCGGCGCTGTTCGCGCGCGATGGCTACCTGTGCCTGTACTGCGGCCGCGGCTTCGGTCGCGCCCACCTGACCCGCGACCACGTGCTGCCGGTGTCCAAAGGGGGCCGCGACATCTGGGAGAACGTCGTCGCCGCCTGCTTCCCCTGCAATTCCCGCAAGAGCAACCGCACGCCACAGCAGGCCGACATGCCGCTGCTGGCGGTGCCCTATCGCCCGAGTTGGATCGAGCATCTGATCCTGTCCAACCGCAACATCCTGGCGGACCAGATGGCGTTCCTGAAGAACCAGTTGCCGCGCAACGCCCGCTCCATCGCCTGATGCCGCGGTCCGTCGGAAACTGCCCAGCGGCGCACAGTTCCAGTCGCCCCCCGCGTTGACGATTGGTCCAGCCTCCGCAACACTCGGCTGAATCAATCCGCAACGGTGAAACGATGTCGCTGACCCTTGGCCTGACCGGAATGGATCCGGATACCGAATCCGCCCTCAGGCAAGCATTCAGCGAGGCCTCCGCCGAGCTGGGTGGTCTTTGGACCCTGGAGCCGGAGAACGACGCCAGCTTCGTCGTGGTCGACATGGACACGCTCTACGGCCCGATGAGTTGGCTGCGCCTGCATGCCGCGGAGAAGTCGGTCATCGGGCTAACGGCTGCCACACGGACACAGGCCGATTACCGACTTGAGCGCCCGTTCAGTGCCCAGAGCCTCGTCGCGGTGCTAGGCGAAATTGCCCAGTCGCTGGGCCAGACCGTCGCACCTGCGGTGCCCAAAGCGGCCGTGACGGCCGCAACCGCTGACGTCCCCGCGCCCCCGCAGCCGGAATCGGAGCCCGTCGAAGTGGCTTCGCTGGCGGTTTTCGCCGACCTCGTGGACTCCATCCCGTCGGGCAGCCGGGATACGGCATCGCCCGCGCCCGCCGCGGCCGAAACTTCCCCGATGGGGGAGCCGTTCGCCACTCCGGTTCCGGACGTGCCGGCCCCCGCAACGCTCGCTGCACCAATGGCCCCTGCCGCTCCAGAGGCTAGTTACGTCCCAGTCACTCCGGTTGCTCCAGCCGTGCCCGATGCTCCGGCAACGCCCGCTGCTCCGGCTGCGCCGACCACGCTGGCGGGCTGGCTTGCTTCTGGGCAGCTCAGGGGTCGCCAACGGTTGAGGAATGGCCAGCTCTCGGTCCTCGTGGATCCGGCGGCCCAGGTGTATTTCGGCCCTTCGGCGCTCAAGCCCCTGGCCGAACTCTTCGCGAAAGGCCTGGATGGCGACCGCTTCGAGCCCGTGGACGACGCCGCCTGGCAGCATGACACGGCCCCACTGGGCAGCGCACAGCCATTGTCGCGGTTGGTGTGGTTCGAGGGCCTGTTGGGCAGCGCAGGATCACTGGCGGCCGGTTACGACCCCAACGACCGCTTCCACCTGCTGAAGTGGCCGCAGACCGAACGCGAATACCCCAAGCACTTCCGCATCGCCACGGTGATGATGAAGGGGCCGGCCACGCTCGCCGAAATCACCGAGGCCAGCGGCGTCGCCCGCGAGGACGTCAACGACTTCGTCAACGCCAGCCTGGCCACGGGTTTCGCCCAGCCCTACCGCGAGCCGGAGCCGGAACCGGAGGCCCCCAAGTCCGGCGGTCTGTTCGGACGCCTGCGCGGACGCTGAGTCCGACCCCGCCCGCCCCGGCGTACGGGGCGGTATGCCTTGCCGCCCCCCCGGCGTCGCGGGACAATGACCGGCTTACCGTCATACTGCGACGTGATGATCGATCCGCAACGCTACCCGCGCCTGTCGCGCATCGCCCTGCCTGCCGACCTGCGCCAGTTCCCGGAGTCGGAACTGCCGGCGATCGCCGATGAACTGCGCGCCTACCTGATCGAACAGGTGGCCAAGGTCGGCGGCCACTTCGGCGCCGGCCTGGGCGTGATCGAACTGACGGTCGCCCTGCACTGGCTGTACGAGACGCCCGTCGACCGCCTGGTCTGGGACGTCGGCCACCAGTGCTACCCGCACAAGATCCTCACCGGCCGCCGCGACACCATCCACACCGTTAAGCAGAAGGACGGCGTGGCGCCGTTCCCCAAGCGCGACGAATCCGAGTACGACACTTTCGGCGTGGGCCACTCGTCCACCTCCATCTCCGCCGCGCTGGGCATGGCCATTGCGCTGCAGCGCATGGGCGACGAGCGCAAGGTCGTGGCGGTGATCGGCGATGGCGCGATCACCGGCGGCATGGCCTTCGAGGCGCTGGCGCACGGCGGCGGCATGGGTGACGAACCCGGCGGCGTCGAACCGAACCTGCTGGTGATCCTCAACGACAACCAGATGTCGATTTCGGAGAACGTCGGCGGCGTCACGCGCATGCTCGGCCGGCTCTCCGGAAGCCGCACGCTCAACGCCATCCGCGAAGGCGGCAAGAAGCTGCTGGGCGACAAGCACGGCGCGCCGGCGCGTTTCGTCAAGCGTTGGGAGGAGCAGTGGAAGGGCATGTTCGTGCCGTCCACCTTCTTCGAGGAGTTGGGCTTCCATTACACCGGCCCCATCGATGGCCACGACCTGCCCGCGTTGCTGGGTGCGCTGAAGACGCTCAAGGGCCTCAAGGGCCCGCAGCTGCTGCACATCATCACCACCAAGGGCAAGGGCTACGAACTCGCCGAAGGCGACCAGATCGGCTACCACGCGGTCAGCCCGTTCGACCCCGCGCAGGGCATGGTCAGCAAGACCGGCGCGAAGAAGCCGACCTACACCGATGTGTTCGGCGATTGGCTGTGCGACATGGCCGCTGCCGACCCCAAGCTGATGGGCATCACCCCGGCGATGCGCGAGGGCCACGTCGTATATGAGCCAATGGCCAGACTGACTCCCCAACCGGAAATCTAATGA